>NZ_CAJPHM010000030.1:0-84926 GCF_905339955.1 Burkholderia sp. BCC1996 | reverse complement strand
CGCGTTCTGCGGGGTGAGCAGGTGGTCGTTCGCGGGATCGCGAATCGGTTCGCTTGCCATGGTTGCCTCCAGAAACAGGACAGGAAGTGAGAGAAATCCCGAGGATCCAGGGTGGGCGGCCGCGGCGTCGGGATCGTCGTCGCGGCGGGGCGCCCGTGCTGTCGCACACGTCCGATACGGTGCGCGCGGCGGGCGAATGCTCCAAGCTTAGTCAATCGATTCGGCGCGCGAGGCACCCGGCAGGGAAAGTCTCCGGTCGCGTTCGCGCAATCGATCCCCATCGAAGAACGATGCTATGCGCGCAACAACCGGGTTTCCAGTCCCGTAGAATGCCGTCAGTGTTCTATGGGTGGAACAATCATGGATGACCTGAACGACCTCTACTATTTCGTGAAGGTGGTCGAGCACGGCGGCTTCACGCAGGCGGGGCGGGCGCTGGATGTCCCGAAGTCGACGCTGAGCCGGCGCATCGCCGCGCTGGAAGCGCACTACGACGTGCGGCTGCTGCAGCGGACGACGCGTCATTTCACGGTCACGGAAACCGGCCGCGAATTCTACGAACGCTGCCTCGCGGTGCTGGTCGAAGCCGACGCGGCGCGCGAGGTGATCGAGCGCCGGCACGCGGAGCCGCGCGGGATCGTCCGCGTGAGCTGCCCGACCGCGCTGCTCGAATATCGCGTGAGCGAGCTCGTCGCGCGCTTCATGGCGATTCATCCGGCGGTACACGTGCATCTCGAAGCGACGAACCGCCGGGTCGACCTGCTGAGCGAAGGCTTCGACCTGGCGCTGCGCGTGCGTTTCCCACCACTGGAGGACAGCGACCTCGTGATGCGGATTCTCGGCGACAGCCCGCAGCGGCTGGTGGCCGCGCCGCAGTGGCTGGCCGGACGCACGGTCCCGGCCGACCCGGCCGAGCTGGCCGGCGAGCCGAGCCTCGACTGGGGGCCGCCGCGGCAGCACGTGTGGCAGCTGGTTGGGCCGAACGGCGAGCAGGCGCAGCTGCGCCATCATCCGCGCTACATCTCCGACGACATGCACGCGTTGCGCGACGCGGCGATTCATGGCGTCGGCATCGTGCAGTTGCCGTGCATGGTCATCGAGGACGACCTGCGCGACGGCACGCTGATAGACGTGCTGCCGGGGTGGGCGCCGAAGGGCGGCGTGATTCACGCGGTGTTCCCGTCCCGGCGCGGGCTCCTGCCGCGCGTGCGGCTGCTGATCGACTTCCTCGCCGAACACATCCGCAAGGACTGACGGCGGCCGGCGGGGGCGGTGCGCTATAAGTAATCGTCTGACAAATCGCGGCGGCGTCCCGCCGGCCGCGACCACGCGTATACCCTCGATGCGCGCGGGTACGCCAGCGGGCGCGGATTGGTGTTAAATATATTTTGGCGCGCCGTGACCGGCGTGCAATGGGGGCGCACCGGGGGGGCGAGTCGACTCGGGGCGATATACGGCACGAAGAATCGCTACGAATCGGGCGCATCAGACCCGGTCGAACTGACGGCAGGATTCATCTTGAATACCGAACCGCAAAGTTCTCGCTACAGTCTCGGCCTCGCAGCGGAAGTGCTCGCATCCGAGCAAAGCGTGCTGAGGCTGATCACACGCAATACACCACTGCCGGAACTGCTCGTCGAGGTCTGCAGGCGCGCCGAGGCGCTGCTCGGCGACGGCGCGTCGTGCACGATCCTGCTGCTCGACGCGGACGGCGTGCACGTGCACGTCGGTGCCGCGCCGTCGCTGCCCGTGCAGTACAGCGCGGCGATCGACGGCGCATCGATCGGGCCCGCCGCGGGCTCGTGCGGCACGGCGATGTACGAGCGCCGGATGATCGCCGTCGAAGACATCGAAACCGATCCGCTGTGGGCCGCCTACCGTTCGTTCGCGTTGCCGCACGGCCTGCGCGCGTGCTGGTCGGTACCGTTCCTGGACGATACGGGCACCGTGCTCGGCGCATTCGCCGTCTATCACCGTACGCCGCGGCGGCCCACCGACACCGAAACCGACCTGCTGCGCGATATCGGCAACAGCGTCGGCCTCGCGGTGCACCAGGACTGGATCGCGCGGCAGCTCGCGCGCAGCGAGGAACATCACCGCCTGGTCGTCAACAGCCTGAACGAAGGGATTCTCGTCGTGTCGCGCGACGGCATGGTGATCGCGAGCAATCCGAGCGCGAACCGGATGATGCGTGCGAAGGGCGACCTCGTCGGCCGCCGGCTGTCGACGGTGATCCTGTACAAGCTGCGCGAGGACGGCACACCGCTCGCCCCCGACGACTGGCCGAGCCGGCTCGCGTTCACCACGGCCATGCCGCAGCTCGACTACTCGGTCGGCTTCGGGCTCGCCGACGGCGACGTCATCTGGGTGCGCGGCAACGCGGTGCCGATCGTGAAACCGGGCGAGACGCAGCCCGAATCGGTGCTCGTGTCGTTTCATGACATCGGCCCCGTGCGCGAAGCGCAGCAGCAACTGCGCTACCTGGCGACGCGCGACGCGCTGACGGGCCTCTACAACCGGCGCTGGCTCTCCGAACGGATGCGCGAGCTGTTCGGCGCGCGCGACGCGGCGGCCGGGCCTGCGCATGTCGCGATCCTGTTCCTCGATCTCGTCGGCTTCAAGAAGGTCAACGACACGGCCGGCCACGAGGCCGGCGACGCGCTCTTGCGCAGCGTCGCGGCGCGCCTCGCGGCCTGCGCGGGCGGGCGCCACGCGCTCACGCGCGTCGGCGGCGACGAGTTCGTGATCCTCGTCGACCACTGCGACGATCCCGACGAGCTGGCCGTGCTCGCGCGCGAGGTGATCGACACGATCGCGCAGCCGTTCGAGATCGCGAACAACGAATACTGGCTCGGCGTGTCGATCGGCATCAGCGTCGCGCCGCGCGATGGCGACGATTCGGTCACGCTGATGCGCAACGCCGACTCCGCGATGTACGACGCGAAGCAGCGCGGCCGCAACCACTTCACGTTCTTCACCGCGCAGCTGAACCAGCGCCTCCAACGCCGCTTCGCGATCGAGCAGTCGCTGCGGCGCGCGTTCTCGTCGGACATGCTGCGGCTCGCGTACCAGCCGGTCGTCGACGCGCGCAGCGGCCGCACGGTCGGCGCCGAAGCGTTGCTGCGCTGGACGAGCCCTGAACTCGGGCCGATGTCGCCGGCGGAATTCATTCCGGTCGCGGAAGATACCGGGCTGATCGTCGCGATCGGCCAGTGGGTGCTCGAAACGGCCTGCCGGCAGGCCGCCGAATGGCGCCGCACGATCGCGCCCGACCTGACGCTCGCGGTCAACCTGTCGCCGCGGCAGTTCCACGAGGGGCTCGTCGAGTCGGTCTACCACTGCCTCGCGCAGACGCAGCTCGATCCTGGGGCGCTCGAACTGGAGATTACCGAAGGACTGCTGATGAACGACACGGACACCGTGCTGCCGATGCTCGAAGCGCTCACGGACATGAACGTGCGGATCTCGGTCGACGATTTCGGCACCGGCTACTCGTCGCTCGCCTACCTGAAGCGTTTCCCGCTGCACAACCTGAAGGTCGACCGTTCGTTCGTATCGGGCGTGCCCGATCATCGCGACTCGGTCGCGATCACGCAGGCCGTCGTCGCGATGGCGCATTCCCTCGGGATGAAGGTCACCGCGGAAGGCGTCGAGACCCAGGCGCAGTCGTGGTTCCTGCAGCAGATCGGCTGCGACATGCAGCAGGGCTACCTGTTCGGCCGGCCGCTCGATCCGACCGATTACGCGCGCCGGCTCGTCACCGTGTAGGCGTTCAGGCGAAACCGCCGCCGGCCGGCGGAACCGGGGGCGCCGGCGGCGCGTCGATCTCGACGCGATTCTTGCCGTCGTGCTTCGCGCGATACAGCGCGCGATCGGCCGCCTCGATCAGCGAGGTGGTCGGCAGGCCGGGGGCCGGCACGATGCTCGCGCCGCCGATGCTGATCGTCACGTAGCGACCCGTCGACGCGTGCACATGCTCGAGCCGCAGCGACTCGACCGCGAGGCGGATCTTCTCGCCGAGCAGCCGCGCGGCGCCCGGCGACGTGGCCGGCATCACGACCGCGAACTCCTCGCCGCCGAAACGCGCGGCGAGATCGCCGGACTGCCCGAGACAGCGTTCGATGGTCGTCGCGACCTGCTTGAGCACGCTGTCGCCCGACACGTGGCCGTACGTGTCGTTGTACAGCTTGAAGTTGTCGACGTCGATCATCAGCAGCGACAGCTCGCTGCGCTCGCGCGTGCCGCGCCGCCATTCGGCGGCCAGGTATTCGTCGAGATAGCGGCGGTTCGACAGCCCGGTCAGGCCGTCCGAATGCGTGAGGCGCCGCAGTTCGAGATTGGCCTCGAGCAGTTGCTGCTGCGATTGCCGTAGCGCGCGATAGGCCTCGTCGCGCTGCAGCAGGTTCATGTACGAGCGCGAGTGATAGCGGATCCGCGCGACCAGCTCGATGCGGTCGGGCAGTTTCACGAGATAGTCGTTCGCACCGGCCGCGAACGCGGCGCTCTTGATCACCGGTTCTTCCTGCGTCGACAGCACGATGATCGGCACGTCACGCGTCGCCGGATTCGCGCGGTATGCCTTCACGAGACTCAGCCCGTCGATGCCGGGCATCACGAGATCCTGCAGGATCACGGTCGGCCGCGTCTCGATCGCGGTCGCCAGCGCGTCGTCCGAGCGCGGGCAGTAGTGGAAGTCGATGCCGTCCTCGTCGACGAGTGCGCGCCGGATGGCTTCCGCGACGATCGTCTGGTCGTCGACGAGCAGGACCATCGCGGGGGTGTCGGCGTGCGGCGTGGGCGGCACGTGCAAGGCGTCGAACGCCGCCTGCAGGCTGCCGGGCGGGCGGGTGAGGTCGCTGGTCATGATTGATGCAGGGTCGCGCCATGGCTGCGACGGGTGTGACAGGGTTTCATTGGGTTCAGATTCGCGCGAGTGCCGCCAGCTCGCCCGCGATGCGCTCGAGCGGCAGGATCGCGCGGGCCGCGCCGAGCGTCGCGGCCGCCTTCGGCATGCCGTAGACGGCGCTGGTCGCCTCGTCCTGCGCGATCGTGTGATAGCCCTTCATCCGCAGGGCCTTCAGGCCGATCGCGCCGTCGCGTCCCATGCCGGTCAGCAGCACGCCGATCACGCGGCCCGGCCAGTGCTCGGTCAGGCTGTTGAAGAACACGTCGACCGACGGCCGGTACGGCGTGGCGGCCGGTTCGCGCGTGTATTCGAGCGTGCCGGTGCGCGTGATGCGCAGGTGATCGTCGGTCGCCGCGAGCAGCGCGACGCCCGGCTGCGGGCGGTCGCCTTCGTGCGCGACGCGCACGGTCAGCGGCGTCTGGCCGTCGAGCCATTGCGCCATGCCTTCGGCGAACGCGCGATCGACGTGCTGGACGATCACGATCGGCGCGCTCAAGTCGGCCGGCAGGCTGCCGAGGATCGACGCGAGCGCGCCGGGGCCGCCGGCGGACGCGCCGATCGCGATCAGCGGGCCGCCGCCCGTGCGCGAGGCCGTGCCGGCCGCGCGGACACCGCCGGGCGCGTCGAGCAGGCGGCCGATCTGGTCGATCTTGGCGAGCAGCAGCCGCGCGGTGTCGCCGGCCGCGTCTTCGCCGAGGCGAGGCGTATCGACCGCGTCGAGCGCGCCGGCACCCATCGCTTCGAACACGCGCCATGCGTTCGCGCCGATGCAGCTCGTCACGATCAGGATCGCGCACGGGCGGGCGGAACGCATGATCCGCCGCGTCGCCTCGATCCCGTCGCACTTCGGCATGACCAGGTCCATCAGCACGACGTCGGGCGGTTGCGCGGCGCACAGTTCGACGGCTTGCGCGCCGTCGGTCGCGACCCACAGCACGCGATGCTCGGGCCGGCGCGCGAGCGCGCGGCGCATCGCCTCGACGGCAAGCGGGAGGTCGTTGACGATGCCGATATTCACAAGCGGGATGCTCCGGTCGGTTCGTAGTGTTGGGTATGGGCCGGGTTCATGAAAGGCAGTGCCGGTTCGGCGCCGCCGAACGGCATCGGCGGGCGCGCGGCACGGAATTCTTTTCGATTGGCGACGTCCGCATGCTGTCATGCGGCGCGAGCGGCGGCAATCGAAAAAATTGCGCATTGCGTCGTTTCAGACCCTTTTCTCTATTCCGGGGCGACATTTTTTGCCGCCCGCGAAGGCGGACGGCCATCTGCGGGACGATGCGGCAGTGCGGAAACCCGTTGCCGGCGCGTTCGTTTCGGCGGGAAACGGGCGGGCGCATGCGCGGGCATCGGCGAGCCGGCCGCGCAGGCCGGCGCACCGCGCCCGGGCGCGTTCAGTCGATCAATGGCTGCGCGCGTACCCCTGGATCAGCGCGCGCATCATCCCTTCGACGGTTGCGTCGAGCAGGTCGGCTTCCTGCTCCGATTCCTCGACGAGCGCGGCATAGGCGGTCGCGAGCGTCACGCGGTCGACTTCGTGGCGTTGTTCCATCAGCGTCACCATCCCGTCCTTCGCCAGATGAGCGGAGAACGCGCGGCTGCCGATGGTCTGGAATACGTCAATCATGGCGGCTCTCCCGAACGTTGCCGATGCCTTCCAGTTTAGTCGGCGCACCGGCGCTCCGCCATGCGCGGCGGGCGCGCGGGCCGCCCGCGGTTCGCGCGGCGCAAGCGTGCATGCCGCGCGCGCCGCCGTTGCCGCCCGCTCGTGCCGCACACGGTCGAAACACCGCTGACACACCGCTGGCACACGACTGACATGCGGCTGACATGCGGCTGACATGCGGCTGACATGCAGCTGACATACGGCAGGCACAAGGCCGGCGCACGGTAGTACCGGTTTCAACGTTTGGCCGAAGCCTTAAATTGTCGACTTTTTATCGATAAAATCTGGTGTTGGATTTTGCGGCCTGAACCCGGTCGAAACCGGGCGGACAGCACGTCGTCACGGCGCCGCGCATCCAACACAAGGAGGAGCAATGCTGGTGCTGATTGGCGTGCCGATCGTCGTGATCGGTTTCGCGCTGCGCTTCAACGCGCTGCTGGTGGCGACGATCGCGGGCCTCGCGACGGGGCTGGCGGGCGGGATGCGATCCTCGGCGCGATCGGGATGCCGAGCGGCTTCTGCGATACGCTGATGACGCCGATGGCCGCGAACTTCAACATCGTGCCGGCCGCGCGGCTCGAACTGAAGGACAAGAACGGCGTGATCAAGGCGCAGTGGCCGACCGCCGTGTTGCTGCTGGCCGTCAACACGCTGCTGATGTACGCGTTCGTATTCCGCTTCTGACGAGATGCCCATGACCGACCGACTGACCCCCGAACTCGCCTCGAAATTCGCGTCGCTCGCGCTCGCGCACCTGACCCGCGAATATCCGAACAGGCTCACTCATTCGCTCGAAGGCCCGCACGACGTGCAGGGGCCGCGCGCATTGCACCCGATCTTCTACGGCAGCTACGACTGGCATTCGTGCGTGCACGGCTACTGGCTCGTGCTGCGCGTGCTCGAACGCTATCCGGCGCTGGCGGAAGCCGAGCGGATCATCGCCGTCGTCGACGCGCATTTCACCGACGCGAACGTCGCCGGCGAACGCGCGTATCTCGCGCTGCCGCACAACAGCGGCTTCGAGCGGCCGTACGGATGGGCGTGGCTGCTGGCGCTGTCCGCGCAGCTGGAGCGGCTCGCGCTGAAGGGCGTGGTGCCGCAGGCCGCCCGCTGGGCGAAGACGATCGCGCCGCTCGCCGACCTGTTCGTCGCGCGCTTCGAGACCTTCCTGCCGAAGGCGACCTATCCGCTGCGGGTCGGCACGCACTTCAACACCGCGTTCGCACTGGCGCTCGCACTCGACTTCGCGCGCGCGACGCAGCGCGACGGGCTCGCGGCGCTGATCGTCGATACCGCGAAACGCTGGCACCTGAACGATGTCGCGTGCCAGGCGTGGGAGCCGTCGGGCGACGAGTTCCTGTCGCCCGCGCTGATGGAGGCGGAGCTGATGCGGCGCGTGCTGCCGGCGGCCGAATTCGACGGCTGGTTCGCGCGTTTCCTGCCGGATCTCGCGCGCGGCGAGCCGGCGACGCTGTTCGTGCCGGCGACGGTCAGCGACCGCAGCGACGGCAAGATCGCGCATCTGGACGGCTTGAACCTGAGCCGCGCGTGGTGCCAGCGCGCGCTGGCCGGCGCGCTGCCGGAAGGCGATGCACGGCGCGCGAGGCTGCTCGACGCGGCCGACCGGCATCTCGCGAGCGCGCTCGCGCACGTGGCCGGCGATTACATGGGCGAGCACTGGCTCGCGACGTTCGCGCTGCTGGCGATCGAAGGCTCCGTGTACTGAATCTGTCAGGTTTTCGTGGGGGCCGACGGCTTTGCATCCGGCGCAATACCACTTTCCACCGGCCGACCGGCTCGCCCCTGCGGCAGACTCGATACACTGCCGTACCGGTTGCACGGGCCCCGGCATTCAGGCCCCGACGAAGGAGACAAGACAGATGGACACCCAACGCGCAGCGGTCGTGACGTACCGCGGCAAGGCGATCGAGAACAAACACGTCGCCGACGTGGCGGTGGTGGATGCCGGCGGCAAGCTGCTGTTCCGGCTCGGCAATCCGTACCGGATGACGCTCGCGCGCTCGGCGGCGAAGCCGGCCCAGGCGCTGTCCGTGATCGAGACGGGCGCGCCCGAGCGGTTCGGTTTCGACGACGCGGACATCGCGTTGATGTGCGCGTCGCACAGCAGCGAGGAGCGGCACATCGCGCGCACGCGGGCGATGCTGGAGAAGGTCGACGCGCAGGAGTCGGATCTGCGGTGCGGCGGGCATGCGCCGCTGTCGGACGCGGTGTACCGGTCGTGGATCAAGCGCGACTACACGCCGACCGGCGTCTGCAGCAACTGTTCGGGCAAGCATGTCGGGATGCTGGCCGGCGCGCGGGCGATCGGCGCCGCGATCGCCGACTATCATCTGCCGGAGCATCCGATGCAGGTGCGCGTGAAGCAGGTGGTCGCCAACGCGTGCGGCCTGCGCGACGACGAGGTCGACTGGGCGATCGACGGCTGCAACCTGCCGACGCCGGCGTTCCCGCTCGACCGCCTCGCGCGTCTTTACGCGTCGCTGGCCGACGGCGCGGATACGGTGGCAGCCGGCGGCACCGCGGCGAGCGGTCGCGTGCGTGCGCTGGCGCGCATTCATCATGCGATGACGGCCCATCCGGAGCTGGTCGCCGGAGAAGGGCGCTACTGCACGGTGCTGATGGATGCGTTCGACGGGCAGGTCGTCGGCAAGCTCGGTGCGGATGCGTGCTACGGGATCGGCGTACGCGCATCGGCGCGCACGCGGGCGCTCGGCGCCGACGGCGCGCTCGGCCTCTCGGTGAAGATCGAGGACGGCAACATCGACGTGCTGTACATGATGGTCAGCGAACTGCTCGAGCGTCTGCAGATCGGCACGGACGCGCAGCGCGCGCGGCTCGCCGCGTTCCACCGGCCGCGGATGCTGAACACGCAGGGTGTCGAGATCGGGCACGCGACGTTCCCGTTCGAATTGCAGCCGGCCTGACGGGCGTCGGCGCACCGGTGCCGCGGGCCGCGGTGCGCAGCGGCGCCGCGTTGCCGGCCGGCGCGACGGCAGCCGCTACGCGCCCGCGTCGCGAATCTTCGCCAGCTCGACTTCCGACAGCTCGCCGATGTGCGCGAGATGCTCCATGAGGAAGTCCTTCAGCACGCGCAGCTTCGCCGAGCTGCGCCGGTTCGACAGATACGCGATGTAGATGTAGTCGCCCGTCAGCTTGTTCTGCAGCCGGTAGCGCGGCAGCACGGCTTCGAGCCGGCCGCTCGCGAGCAGGTCGCGCACCAGCCAGATCTCGAATTCGGCGATGCCGAGCCCCGCGCAGGTCGCATCCAGCAGCAGTTCCGAATGATCGGTGACGAGGTTGCCGGCCGGCAGCACGCTGTGCCGCGCGTCGCCGCGCACGAGCTCCCAGCGCGGATCGCCTTCCGGGTGCACGTAGCGCAGGCAGTTGTGATGCCGGAGATCGTCCGGCGTCGCGGGGCGTCCGCAGCGGTCGAGATAGCCGGGCGTCGCGCACAGGATGCTGTCGTTGCGCGACAACCGGTGGACGACCAGGTTGTCCAGGTAGTTCTCGCCCTCGTGAATGTCGAGGTCGAAGCCGCCGGCGACGA
The DNA here is from genome assembly GCF_905339955.1 of Burkholderia sp. BCC1996. Lineage (NCBI taxonomy): Bacteria > Pseudomonadati > Pseudomonadota > Betaproteobacteria > Burkholderiales > Burkholderiaceae > Burkholderia > Burkholderia sp. BCC1996. The sequence continues at coordinate 74,789 of NZ_CAJPHM010000030.1, read as the reverse complement.
GGTCGTTGTGGTTGTCGGTGAGCCGCACGTCGAGCTGGATCGTCGGGTAGCGTGCGAGAAACGGCGCGATCATCGGCGCGAGGTGGCGGCGGCCGAACGCGACCGGCGCGGTGAGCTTCAGCGGGCCGCTCGGCTGCGAATTGAGCTCGGCGACGACGCGCAGCGTGTCGTCGAGATCGGCGATCAGCGTGACCGCGCGTTCCAGGTAGATGTGGCCGGCCTCGGTCAGCGTCACGCTGTGCGTCGAGCGATGCAGCAGCGCGACGCCTAGTGCGTCCTCGATCGCCGTGATCTTGCGCGCGACGGTGGACGTCGACACGTGCATCTCCTTCGCGACCGCGGAAAAACTCCCCATTTCGACGACCCGCACGAACGCGCGCATCGCGCCGAGGTGATCGATGCCGGTGTCTCTTGCCATTGTTTTCATTCGTCTCTCGCTGTTGCGTCCCACGCAAAACCGCTTTCGATAATACAGAGGCGAGCTTCTTTATGCAAAGGCATAGAATGCGATCCCGTCGCACGGGGAAGCGGTGAACGCAGCCGCCTGGCCGCGGCGGCACGAGACATTTCAGGAGGGGCACCCATGACGGAAAACGGCTTCCGCGTCGAAGCGGATCTCTTAGGGAAACGAAGCATTCCGGAGTCGGCGTACTACGGCGTCCATACGCTGCGCGCGAAGGAGAACTTCGACATTTCGGGGCGCACGATCGCGTCGCTGCCGTACCTCGTCATGGCGCTCGCGGCGGTGAAGGAAGCCGCGGCCGACGCGAACTGCGAGCTCGGGCTGCTGCCGCACGCGTATCGCGACGCGATCGCCGCCGCCTGTGTCGAGATCCGCGAAGGCCGCCTGCACGACCAGTTCGTGGTCGACATCATCCAGGGCGGGGCCGGCACGTCGACCAACATGAACGCCAACGAGGTGATCTGCAACCGCGCGCTCGAGATCATGGGGCACGCACGCGGGCAGTACGAATACCTGCATCCCAACGAGCACGTCAACCTCGCGCAGAGCACGAACGATGTCTACCCGACCGCGATCCGGATCGCGACCTGCTTCGCGGTCGAGCATCTGCTCGACGCGATGGCGCGCCTGCGCGATGCGTTCGCGGAGAAGGCCGACGCGTTCTCGGATCTGTTGAAGCTCGGCCGCACGCAGTTGCAGGACGCCGTGCCGATGACGCTCGGCCAGGAGTTCTCGACCTACGCGGTGATGGTGACGGAAGACATCGCGCGCCTGCAGGAAGCCGGCGTGCTAATGCGTGAGATCAATCTCGGCGCGACCGCGATCGGCACCGGCATCACCGCCCATCCGCAGTACGCGGAGAAGGCGCTGGCCGCGCTGCGCCGCATCACCGGCCTGGACCTGAGCACCGCGCCGAACCTGATCGAGGCGACGCAGGACTGCGGCGCGTTCGTGCAGGTCTCCGGCGTGCTGAAGCGGATCGCGGTCAAGCTGTCGAAGATCTGCAACGACCTGCGGCTGCTGTCGAGCGGCCCGCGTGCCGGCTTCGGCGAAATCAACCTGCCGCCGGTGCAGGCCGGCTCGTCGATCATGCCGGGCAAGGTGAACCCGGTGATTCCGGAAGTCGTGAACCAGGTCGCGTTCGAAGTGTTCGGCAACGACCTGACGGTGACCTTCGCCGCCGAGGCCGGCCAGCTTCAGCTCAACGCGTTCGAGCCGGTGATCGCGAGCGCGCTGTTCCGCAGCTTCGGCCATCTGACGGCCGCCTGCACGACGCTCGCGGACCGCTGCGTGAGCGGAATCACCGCGAACCCCGAGCGCTTGCGCGAAACGATGGAGCGGTCGGTCGCGCTCGCGACCGCGCTGAACCCGTACATCGGCTACAAGCGCGCGACCGCCGTGGCCGCCGAGGCGCACGCGAGCGGCAAGTCGATCCGCGAAGTCGTGCTCGATCGCCAGCTGATGACCGCCGCGCAACTGGACGAGGCGCTGCAGCCCGAAGCGCTGATCCGTCCGCGCGCGTACTGATTCCGGCCGCGCGGCGCCGGCGCCTGCCGCCGGCGGCCCGCGCGCGGCCGTTCCCGCAGCGCCCGTCGACGGGCGCGACACATCAAGAAACGGAGACACACCATGAAGCACGCCAGCGAGCGCGCGGCCGACCCGGCCGGCGGCGCGGACCCCCGTCACGCCGATCGCGATGCGATGTTCGCGTCGCACGAGGCCGGCTATGCGCAGCACCTGAAGCCCCGACACGTGCAGATGATCGCGATGGGCGGTGCGATCGGCACCGGCCTCTTTCTCGGCGCGGGCGGCCGCCTGCAGAGCGCGGGGCCCGCGCTGGCCGTCGTGTATCTCGTGTGCGGCGCATTCGCCTTCCTGATCATGCGCGCACTCGGCGAGCTCGTGATGCACCGGCCGACCAGCGGCTCGTTCGTGTCGTACGCACGGGAGTTCATGGGCGAGCGCGCGTCGTTCGTCGCGGGCTGGATGTACTACCTGAACTGGGCGACCACCGGCATCGTCGACATCACCGCGGTGGCGATCTACATGAAGTACTGGGCCGTGTTCACCGACGTGCCGCAGTGGGTGTTCGCGCTCGGCGCGCTGGGGATCGTGTCGGTGATGAACATGATCGGCGTGAAGGTGTTCGGCGAGATGGAGTTCTGGTTCTCGATCGTCAAGGTGGGGACGCTCGCGCTGTTCCTCGCGGTCGGCGCCGTGTTTCTCGCGAGCGGCCATCCGGTTGCCGGGCAGATGCCGGGGCTGCACCTGATCGCGGATCACGGCGGGATCTTCCCGCACGGGATCCTGCCGGCGGTGCTGATCGTGCAGGGCGTCGTGTTCGCGTATGCGAGCATCGAGCTCGTCGGCGTCGCGGCCGGCGAGACCGCCGATGCGCGCAAGGTGCTGCCGAAGGCGATCAACAGCGTGATGTGGCGCATCGCGCTGTTCTACGTCGGCTCCGTCGTGCTGCTGACGATGCTGCTGCCGTGGACCGCGTACAGCGCGCACGAAAGCCCGTTCGTCACGTTCTTCAGCAAGCTCGGCGTGCCGTATGTCGGCACGGTGATGAACGTCGTGGTGCTGACCGCCGCGCTGTCGAGCCTGAACTCCGGCCTCTATTCGACCGGGCGCGTGCTGCGTTCGCTCGCGATGGGCGGCTCGGCGCCGCGCTTCGTGTCGCGGATGAACGCGCGCGGCGTGCCGTACGGCGGGATCCTGGTCACGGTCGCGGTCAATGCGATCGGCGTGCCGCTGAATTACATCGTGCCGGCGCAGGCGTTCGAGATCGTGCTGAACATGGCGTCGCTCGGGATCATCACGACCTGGGGCTTCATCGTGATGTGCCAGATCCTGTTCCGCCGCGCGGTCAATCGCGGCGAGCTGAGCCCCGTGTCGTTCCGGATGCCCGGCGCGCCGTTCACGTCGTGGCTCACGCTCGGGTTCCTGGTCAGCGTGCTGGTGCTGATGGCGTTCGATTACCCGGGCGGCACGTGGACCGTCGCGATGATTCCGGTGGTCGTGCTCGCGCTGGTGGTCGGCTGGAAGCTGGCCAAGCGCGGTGCCGCGCGAGAGGCTGCTGCTCGGGCTGGCGTGCCGATCGTTGCCGATCCGGCGAGCAACATCTGACGGCAGGCCCGGGCGGGCGACCGCCCGGTGCGATCAATTCAACCCGGCGCGTGCGCCGACCCAGCGGCTGAAGTCGCCGGCCATCTGCGCGGTCAGCTCGTGGCCGGCGTCATAGAGCTGCGTGTCGTGCGCGACGCCGAGCGCCGTCAGCTTCGCGTCGGCCGTGTTCGCCCACGCGACCGGCAGCTTGTCGTCGAAGCGGCCGTGCATCACCAGCGCGTGCAGCGGGCTCAATGCATCGCGCGACGCGATCAGCGGATCGATCTCCGGCAGGATGCGCCCGCACAGCACCGCGAACGCGGCGACGTCGGCCGGCGAGGTGAGACCGACGCTCGCGCTCATGATGCCGCCCTGGCTGAAGCCGGCGATCACGGTCGGCAAGGCGGCGGGTTCGTTCCCGGTGTCCCGCGCGCGCAACGCGCGCAGCAGCGCGATCAACTGCACACGGCTCGCCTCCGCGCGGGCCGCATCGATTTCCGGGCCGTTCGGGCCGAAGCGCACCGGAAACCACGCGTGCTGGCCGGGGCCGAACGTCAGCGGCCCGCGCACGAACGCGATTTCGACGCGCGGATCGATCGTGGCGGCCAGGTTCAGCAGGTTGGTTTCGTTGCCGCCGACGCCGTGCAGCAGCAACAGGCGGCCCGCGGGGCGGCCGGCGGCCGGGCGCAGCCGGTAGTGGAGGCCGGATTCGGGGTCGGTGGTCAGCGGCAGGACATCGGTCATTGCGTGGGTCCGGTGGGGGAGTGATCCGATAGTCTAGAACGCGCGGACGGGGAGATGAATCGCCGGATGGTGATTGATTGTTTCCTGTCGGGAATGAATGTGGAGCCGGAATGTCCGATATTGGGTACGGCTACGTGTGTCCCGTCGCGAGCAAATTTCCCGAGAGGCGACCGTTCATCACCAATATGTCGACCGCACGATTCGCCGCCGCGACCCACAGTCGGCAAAATATCCACGCTTTGTCGATGCATGGAGTGCCGAGATGGAGACCGCCAAGATTTTCGAGCATGATGGATCGCAGGCTGTTTGCTTGCCGAAGGATTTCCGCGTCGATACCACGGAGGTCCGGATTCGGCGGCACGGCGCGTCTGTCATCCTCGAGCCCGTGCCGTAAGGCTGGGCGTGGTTGACGCCGCTGATCGGCCCGGTTGATGCCGATTTCGAGGAAGCTGCGACAACCGAGCCCGCCGCTCATGAATGCTCCGGGCCGGACGTGTTCGAATGAAGTTTCTGCTGGATATCACCGCAACCGGATCACCGTCGACTTCAACTCCGTGTACTTCTCCAGCGCGTGCAATGAGTTGTCGCGCCCGTTGCCCGATTCCTTGAAGCCGCCGAACGGGAAGTTCATGTCGTCGGTTTCCTCGTAGCCGTTCACCCACACCGTGCCGGCCCGCAGCCGCCGCGCGGTTTCGTGCGCGGTCGTCAGGTTCGCGGTCCACACCGACGCCGCGAGCCCATAACGCGTGTCGTTCGCGAGCGCGACGGCCGTATCGAGATCGTCGAACGCCGTCACCGCCAGCACCGGCCCGAAAATCTCCTCGCGCACGATCCGCGCATCGGCCCGCGGACAGTCGAACACGGTCGGCTCGACGTACTGGCCGCCGCTCGCGGCGCGCGCGCGCCGGCCGCCCGCGAGCAGCGTCGCCTCGTCGCGGCCGGCGTCGACGTAGCCGAGCACGCGCTCGACCTGCGCGGCGTCGATCAGGCTGCCCATCCGCGTGTCGGGCGACAGCGGATCGCCGGGCGCATACTCGGGCGCGATCGCGAGCACGCGCGCGACCAGTTCGTCGCGGATCGCGCGATGGACGAGCAGGCGCGAACCCGCCGTGCACATCTGCCCGGTGTTGTAGAACACCGCATGCGCGACGGTGCGCGCCGCGCGTTCGAGATCGGGGCAATCGGGCAGCACGATCTGCGGCGACTTGCCGCCGAGTTCGAGCCATACGCGCTTCAGGTTCGAATCGGCCGCGCAGCGCGCGACTTTATGGCCGACCGCGGTCGAGCCGGTAAACGCGATGCAGTCGACGTCCGGATGCCGCGCGAGCGCTTCGCCTGCATCGCCGAACCCCGGCAGCACGTTCAGCACGCCGGCCGGCAGCCCGGCCTGCACGGCCAGCGCGGCGAGCCGCAGCGCGCTCAGCGGCGACTTCTCGGACGGCTTGAGCACGACGCTGTTGCCCGCCGCGAGCGCGGGCGCGCATTTCCACATCGCGATCATCGCGGGGAAATTCCACGGCACGACAGCCGCGACCACGCCGATCGGCTCGCGCGTGACGAGCCCGACGAGATGCGCGTCGGCCGGCGCGACCTCGCCGCCGGTCTTGTCGATCGCCTCGGCGAACCACTCGGCGCAATACGCGGTGGACGGGATGTCGATCGTGGTCGTATCGCCGATCGGCTTGCCGGTGTCGAGCGTTTCGAGCAGCGCGAGATCGTTCGCGTGCTCGCGGATCAGCGCGGCCCAGCGCAGCAGCACGCGCTTGCGTTCGCGCGGCGACGCGTCGCGCCAGATGCCGCTTTCGAACGCGCGCCGCGCGGCGGCGACCGCGAGGTCGGCGTCGGCCGCGCGGCAATGCGCGACCTGCGCGAGCACGCGGCCGTCGATCGGGCTCGTGCATGTGAAGGTGGCGCCGTCGTGCGCGTCGCGGAACGTGCCGTCCACGAACGCGCGGGAAGCGATGTCGAGCTGGCCGGCGCGGCTGCGCCAGGCGTCGTGCGTCTGCATGGGAAAACTCCGTCGTGGTTCGGCTCGGTCAGCGGGAAGTGGAGGCAGCGGAAGCAGCAGGGGCCGCGCGGCGGATCGCGATCGCACGGCCCGCGTGCGGCTCGCGCGGCGCGCACGCATGCTCGGCGTGAATCGCGTCGAGATGCCGGCGGATCGCGTCCGGAAACGGCGCCGAGCGTTTCGCGCGCATGTCCACGTGCGTGAGCAGCTGTTCGCCGGTCGCGAGTTGCGCGCCGGTCGTCGCGTGATGCATCGAATGGAACACGTGCAGCCGGCGATCGTCCAGGTCGAGCAGCCGCACCGTGAGCCGCAGCGGCTCGCCGAGCATCGCTTCGCGCAGGTGGCGGATGTGCGTTTCCGCGGAATAGATCGAGCAGCCGGCTTCGCGATAGTCGTCGTCGATGCCGAAGTAGCGGAAGAACGCATCGCTGCTGTCGCCGAACACGAGCAGGTAGCACGACTCGCTCATGTGGCCGTTGTAGTCGACCCACTCGGGCTGCACGATGCAGCGATGCAGTTCGAGCGGCGTCGCGATCGGCGCGGCCGGGTCGTACGGGCGCGACTTCTGTCCTTCGTAGGCCGAGCGCAGGCGCGGCTCGGCGGCGGGGCTGAGGGTGGTCGTCATCCAGTGCACTCCGAGGTTCGGAACGGGCCCGCACGTCGTCCGCGGGGCTGCCGGTCGATGTTATGACGGGTTGAACGTTTTTTCAATAATGAAATCGCCGATGGGTGTAAACACCGGTGCATCCGATCTCGTCAATCTATTGAACATTCATTCAGCAAAACCTATACTCGCCAGCGCCGCGGTGCCGAAGCGAAGCAGGCGGGCGGCGTTCACGCACAACGAAAATCGAGCCGCCGCGCGCGGCAACCGGAGACACCGAAAATGAAGAAGCGCTTCCTGCTGGCCGGCAGGATGTCGGTGATGGTCCACGGCTACGCCCATGCCCAGAGCAGCGTGTCGCTGTACGGGATCATCGACGGCGGCATCACCTACGTGAACAACACGGGCGGCGCGCATGCGTACCTGTTCGACGACGGCGTGTCGTACGGCAACCGCTTCGGCCTGATGGGCACCGAGGATCTCGGCGGCGGCAACAAGGCGGTGTTCAAGCTCGAGAGCGGCTTCCGGCTCGGCACCGGCAGGCTGAACCAGGGTGGCGCGATGTTCGGGCGGCAGGCGTACGTCGGGCTCGGCAACGACTGGGGCACGCTGACGTTCGGTAATCAGTACGACTTCGCATTCGACTTCACGGCCGCGTACAACGTCAGCGCGTTCGGCAGCGGCTACGGCGTGCATCTCGGCGATTTCGACCGCCAGAGCGGGGACCGGCTGCAGAACGCGGTGAAATTCGTCAGCAACAGCTTCCACGGGCTCGTGGTCGGCGGCATGTATTCGTTCAGCAACGACGCGGGCAGCTTCCATGACGGGAGCGCATGGAGCGTGGGCGCGAGCTACACGCACGGCGATTTCTCGGCGGGCGGCAACTACACGCGGCTCAACGCGCCACGCCGGCTTGCCGCGCTCGATCCGTATGCGCAGATGGGCGTGCGGACGATGCTCGGGCAGACGGTCGCGACGGTCGACCCGGCGACGGGCGCCGTCACCGACCTGCACGATTCGACGCCGTTCTCGATCGATTCGCAATCGATCTTCGGTGTCGGCGCGTCGTACACGTTCGGCAAGCTGACGCTGAACGCGGACTTCAGCAACACGACGTTCAAGGGCTACGGACAATCGTCGACGATGCGCGTGTACGAAGCGGGCGGCCTGTACCAGGCGACCGTGCCGCTGTCGCTCGTCGCCGGCTATCAGTACACGACGTTCGAAGGTCATCACTGGCACGAAGTCGCGCTCGGCGCGCATTACGCGCTGTCGAAGCGCACCGACGTGTATGCGGCGGTCGACTGGATGCGTGCATCGAACGGCGTCGACGCGGTGATCGGCTACAGCTTCACGCCGTCGACGAGCCGCACGCAGGCCGCCGCGCGCATCGGCATGCGGCACAATTTCTGATCCTCACTCGTTCCCGGGCCGGGTTCGGCCGGCCCCGTCGATCATGTCCGATCCTTCCTTGAACGGCGACGTCGTCGCCGCATTGCGCGACGCACTCGGCGCCGATTGCATCGGCGTGGGCGACGCCATCGGCGCGCGTCATTTCACGAACTACGGCGAAGCGGCCGGCCCGCGGCCGCGCGCGTTGGTGCGGCCGCGCAGCGTCGACGACGTGAGCCGTGCGCTCGCGATCTGCACCGCGTATCGTCAGACGGTCGTGCCGCAGGGCGGGATGACGGGCCTCGCGGCAGGCGCCGGGCCCGGTGCGCAGGACGTCGTGCTGTCGCTCGACCGCATGAAGGGCGTCGTCGAGATCGATGCGGACGCGGCCACCGTCACCGCGTGGGCCGGCACGACGCTGCAGGAGCTGCAGCAGGCAGTGGACGACGCGGGATTCGCGCTCGGCATCGATCTCGGCGCGCGCGGCTCGTGCCAGATCGGCGGCAACGTCGCGACCAATGCGGGCGGCAATCGCGTGATCCGCTACGGGACGACGCGCGAGCAGGTACTCGGCCTCGAGGTCGTGCTGGCCGATGGCACCGTGCTCAGTTCGCTGAACAAGATGCTGAAGAACAACGCGGGTTACGACCTGCGGCAGATTTTCGTCGGCAGCGAAGGCACGCTCGGCGTCATCACGCGCGTCGTGCTGCGGCTCCATCCGCGGCTCGCCGCGCCGTCCACCGCGTTGTGCGCGGTGCGCGATACGGCCGCGGCGCTCGCGCTGCTGCGCGACGCGCGTGCCGCATGCGCGGACTTGCTGAGCTTCGAGGCGATGTGGCCGGCGTTCTACGGCTACGTGTGCGCGCATACGCCCGGCACGCGCGCGCCGCTGCCGGCGGACGGCGGCGTCAAGGTGCTGATCGAATGCGCGAGCGGCGATGCCGCGCAGACGGCCGAACGGTTCGAAGCGGTGCTGGCCGACTGGCTCGAACGCGGGTTGATCGACGATGCGGCGCTCGCGCAGACCGCGGCCGATGCGCAGGCCTTCTGGACGGTGCGCGAAGGGCTCGCGATCGACGATCTCCCTGGCGTCGTCAATTTCGACGTCGGCATTCCGCCGCGCGCGACGGAGAAGTTCATCGACGCGTGCGAGCGCGCGCTGAACGCGCGCTGGCCCGGGGCGCACGTGTTCTTCTTCGGCCACCTCGGCGACAGCAACCTGCATGTGTGCGTTTCCGCGCCGTATGCGACGGGCGAGGGCGCGCACGACGTCGACGCGGTGTTGTATCCGCTCGTGCGCGACGCGGGTGGCTCGGTGTCGGCCGAGCACGGGATTGGCCGCTACAAGCGCGACTGGCTCGGTTGTTCGCGCAGCGACGCCGAGATCGCCGCGATGCGACATCTCAAGCATGCATTCGATCCGTTCGGACTACTGAATCCAGGAAAGGTGATCTGAACGGCAGGGCGTTCTTCGTTTTCGACGGACGACTCGGCAATCAGGCGGCGGCCCGCTCGCGCATCACGCAAGCGGGCCGCCGCGTTTCAGGCCGGCATCACGCGTCGAGCCGCACCAGCGCATCGACGGCCACCGCGCCGCGTTCCATCACCAGCAGCGGATTGACGTCGAGTTCGACGAGCGTGTCGGCATGCGCCTGTGCGAAGCGTGCGATCGCCATCACGTTCGCGACGACCGCATCGAGATCGGCCTTCGGCCGCCCGCGATAGCCGTTCAGCAGCGGGCCGAGCTTCAACCCGAGCAGTGCGTCGCGCACGTCGCTTTCGCGCACCGGCAGCAGCAGCGTCGCGGTGTCGCGGATCAGTTCGACCAGCACGCCGCCGGTGCCGAGCACCAGCGCGAGACCGAAATTCGGCTCGCGCTTCACGCCGACGATCAGCTCGAGCAGCGGTGCGTCGGCCATCTTCTCGACGAGGATGCGTTCGACGTGCACATCCGGCGCATAACGCGCGACCTGTTCGGTCATTCGCACGACGGCCGCGGCGACGGCTTCGGGCGAGCCGAGCTTCAGCGCGACCGCGCCGGCCTCGGTCTTGTGCGGCAGGCGATCGCTGACCACTTTCACGCAGACCGGAAAGCCGAGCCGCTGCGCGGCGGCCGGCGCATCGGCGGGCGCGACGCATTCGGCCGGCGGCACGTCGAGCCCGTGCGCGGCCAGCATCCGCTTGCTCGCCCATTCGTCGTGCAGCGTCGCGGTGCCGTGGCCGCCGTCGCCCGCGCGCAGCACCGGCAGCGCGTTCAGCGCGTCGGCGTCGAGCACGCGGCGGCGCGTGTCGCCGTAGGCCATCGCCGCGCCGATCGCAGCGATCCCGTCGGCCAGCCCCTGCAGCGGCGCGATACCGGCGGCGGCCATGCGGGCCGCGTGATCGGGCGGCGTCAGGTCCGGAAACACCGAGATCACCGCGCCGACCACGCCGTGCTGGCGTGCGGACGCCGCGTACGCGTCCGCGGCGATGTCGCACAGCGGCCGCTCGCCGGTCGCTTCCTGCGGATAGTCGAGGATCATCGCGGCGGCGCCCGGGCGATCGGCGAGCAGCGCGTCGCAGCACGCGCGCATCTTGTCGGGGTCGCCCCACGGCGTGGTCGTGAAGTCGAGCGGGTTCGCGATCGTCGCGTACGCGGGCAGCACGTTGCCGAGCGCGTCGCGGCCGGCATCGCCGACCGGCGGAAAAGCGATGCCGCGCGCTTCGCCGAGATCGGCGACGAGCCCCGCATCGCCGCCGGACGTCGCCAGCGCGGCGAGCGTGCGGCGCTCGGGCACGCCTGCGATCGCGAGCAGCTTCAGCGTCTCGACGAGGCCGACCGGATCTTTCACACGGATCACGCCGAGCCGCCGGAACAGCGCGTCGTACAGCGTGTCCGAGCCCGCGAGCGAACTCGTGTGGCTCATCGCGAGCTGCGCGCCGAGCGTCGACGTGCCGCTCTTCAGCGCGACGATCGGCACGCCGCGCGCGAGCGCGCGGGCCGCGGCCTCGCTGAACGCGCGCACGTCCTTCAGCCCTTCGAGATGCACGCCGATCGCGCGGATGCGCGGATCGTCGACGAACGCATCGACGAGACGCGCGATATCGACCGACGCCTGGTTGCCGACGCTCGCGAGATACGCGAACGGCACCGAGCGCGCGCTCATCGACAGGTTGTACGCGAGGTTGCCGCTCTGCGTGATCACCGCGACGCCCGATTCGACGCGCGGCGCGCAATGCGCGACCGGCCACAGCGCACTGCCGTTCAGCCCGTTGATCAGGCCGTAGCAATTTGGCCCGAGCACGGCCATGTCGCCGGCCGCGTCGACCAGCGCCTGCTGCAGCGCGGCACCGTCGGCGCCCGTTTCGGAGAAACCCGACGCATAGACGATCGCGCCGCCGGCGCCGCGTGCGGCGAGCGCGCGCACGACGTCGATCGCCTGGCGCGCGGGCACCGCGACGAACACGGCGTCCGGCGCGGCGGGCAGGTCGGCGACGCTCGCATGGCAGCGCACGCCGTCGATCTCCACATGATTCGGATTGACGAGCCGGATATCGCCGGCATAGCCGTAATCGCGACAGCGCTGCACGGCGCCCGCGATGCCGCGTCCGCCGACGAACGCGATGCTGGCCGGGTCGAGCAGCCGGCGCAGATTGGCCGCGGCGGCCGCGCGGCGATCCCTGACTGCGGGAGAGGAAGTCATGAAAGGTCCTTTCGGAAGTCGCGCCGGACGCGCCGGCGCGACGATTCGCGTCAGCTGTAGCGTCGGAGGATTTCCTTGGACAGGATATGGCGCTGGATCTCGGACGTGCCTTCCCAGATGCGCTCGATGCGCGCATCGCGCCAGAAGCGCTCGATCGGCAGTTCGTCCATCAGCCCCATGCCGCCGTAGATCTGCACCGCGTGATCGGTCACTCGGCCGAGCGTCTCGGTCGCGAGCAGCTTCGCGAGTGCGGCGTCGCCGTCGGTCATCGTGCCCTGGTCGAGTTTCTGCGCGGTGTACAGCGTGACGAGTTCCGCCGCGCGGATCTCGGTCTGCATGTCCGCGAGCTTGAACGACGTGCCCTGGAAGTCGCCGATGCGCTTGCCGAACTGATGACGCGTCGCGGCCCATTCGGCGGCCATCTCGAACGCGCGCTGCGCACGGCCGATGTTGTTCGCGGCGACCATCACGCGGCCGGCGGTCAGCCAGTCGTTCGCGAGCTCGAAGCCGCGATGCTCTTCGCCGAGGATCTGCGCGGCGCTCACGCGGCAGTCGGAGAGGAAGATCTCCGACTGGTGATAGCCGCGCAGGCTCGTGCAGTGCGGGCCGCGCCGTACGGTCATGCCCGGCGTGTCCTTGTCGATCAGGAAGCAGGTCACGCGCTTGCGCTTCTGGCCGCGTACTTCCTCCTCGCCGGTGACGGCGAACAGGATCACGAAGTCGGCCGTGTCCGCGTGACTGATGAAGTGCTTGCTGCCGTTGATCACGTAGTCGTCACCGTCGCGCACCGCGCGCGTGCGGATGCCCATCGCGTCGGAGCCGGCGCCCGGCTCGGTCAGCGCGAAGCAGTCGACGCGCTCGCCGCGCACGGCCGGCTTCAGGTAGCGCTCGACCTGGTCGCCCTTGCACGCCATCAGGATCTTGCTCGGCCGCGCGACGAACACGTGCAGCGCCCAGCTCGTGCGGCCGAGCTCGCGTTCGACGAGCGCCTGCGTCACGTAGTCGAGCCCCGGGCCGCCGGCGCTCTCGGGCATGTTGAACGCATAGAAGCCGAGCTCGAGCGACTTGCGGCGGATCGAGTCGGCGAGTTCGGGCGGCACGTCGTCCGCGCGATCGACCGCGAATTCATGAGGCTGCAGTTCCTTCTCGACGAACTGACGCAGCGACGTCACCAGCATTTCCTGCTCTTGGGTCAGCGAAAAATCCATCGATCATCTCCCGACAAAATGAGGTGCGCGACCTTCGACCGACGCGCGAAGCGCTTCCTGGCCGTCCTCGCTGTGACCGCACGCGACGCCGGCCGCCAGCTCGCCGCGCAGTTGCTCGGCGAGGGTGTGCGTGAGCGATTGCGCGAGCAGCGCCTTGGTGTGGCCGAACGCGACGCTCGGCCCTTGCGCCAGACGCGCGGCGAACGCGGCGACGTGTGTCGCGAAATCGTCGGCGTCGACGACGTCGGACACGAGCCCCGCGGCAAGCGCGTCCTGCGCGTTCCAGCGTTCGTTCAGAAAGATGAAGCGGCGTGCGACGTCGGGGCGCGCGATGCGCGGCAGGAACCAGCTTCCGCCCATGTCGGGGCTGTAGCCCATGCCCGTATACCCGCAGCGCAGCGTCGCGGCCGTGCTCGCGATGCGGAAGTCGCACGCGAAGCCGATGTCGGTGCCGGCGCCGACCGTCGAGCCGTTCAGCGCGGCGATCGTCGGACGCGGAAATGCGGCGAGCGTCTGCACGAAACGGTGCGCACGCTCGGTCCAGCCGTAGGTGTCGAGTTCGCCGTTGCGCTCGGCCTCGGCCCATTCGTCGACGTCCGCGCCCGCGCAGAACGCGCTGCCGGTGCCGGTCAGTACGACGCAGCGCACGGCCGGATCGTTCGCGAGCGCGTCGAGCGTCTCGCGAAGAAAGTCGAGATGCGGCCGCGCGAGCGAATTGCGTTTCGCCGGGCGGTTCAGGCGAATGGTCACGACGCCGTCGTGCCGTTCGATTCGAATGTCCTCGATGCTCATGCTGATCACTGTCTCCTGGTTGTTGTGTGTCGGGGTGGTGTCAGAGCCGGCAAGGGTCGCCGCTACTTGCGGACCGCATTTCGGCATAGTATAAGTTCTGTTAAATGAACGTTCAACCCAATTGTGAGTCGACCAGGAGACACACGATGAGCGCGGTGATGGAGACGTCGGCAGGTGTGGAGGGCGGCAGGACCGGGGCGCATGCGGCACGCGCGGCAGCGGCGCGGCATGCGGCGGGCGGCGCGGGCCTGCAGATCGATCGCGTGTCGAAGCGCTACGGCAGCGTGCACGCGCTGCGCGAAACGACGATCGACATTCCGCGCGGCGAATTCCTGACGATCCTCGGGCCGTCGGGTTCGGGCAAGACGACGCTGCTGACGATCGTCGCGGGCTTCGAGCATCCGAGCAGCGGGGACCTGCGCGTCGGCGGCCGCAGCATCGTCGCGCTGCCGCCCGAGAAGCGCAACTTCGGGATGGTGTTCCAGGGCTATGCGCTCTTTCCGCACATGACGGTCGAACAGAACGTCGCGTATCCGCTGATGGTGCGCAAGCAGAAGGGGCCCGACGCGGTGAAGCGCGTGAAGGCCGCGCTCGATCTCGTGCGGCTCGGCCATCTCGCCGATCGCCTGCCGCGCCAGTTGTCGGGTGGCCAGCAGCAGCGCGTCGCGATCGCGCGCGCGCTGGTGTTCGATCCCGATCTCGTGCTGCTCGACGAGCCGCTCGGCGCGCTCGACCGCAAGCTGCGCGGCGAGGTGCAGGTCGAGCTGAAGGCGCTGCACGAGCGGCTCGGCGCGACGTTCCTGTTCGTCACGCACGACCAGGAGGAAGCGCTGTCGATGTCGGACCGGATCGCGATCATGCGCGACGGCCGGCTCGAACAGATCGGCACGCCGGACGGGCTCTACGAGCAGCCGGCCAACCGCTTCGTCGCGGACTTCCTCGGCAAGAGCAATTTCATCGAAGGTGTCGCGCTCGGCGGCGATGCTTCGACGACGCATTACCGCGTCGGCGATGCGCGCTTCGTCGCGCCTGCGTGCGGTGCGCGGCCCGACGAGCCGCTGCTGTTCGCGCTGCGCCCGGAGAAGGTCGCGGTGTCGGCGACGTCGTGCGGCGGCGCGCACAACGAAGTCGCGGGCCGCATTCGCCACTGGAGCTATTTCGGTTCGTCGTACCGCTTCGAGATCGAGACGCCGGCGCTCGGCTGCGTGACGGCCGACGTGCCCGCATGGCGCGGGCTCGCGTCACCACGCAGCGGCATGGACGTGTTCGTGCAGTGGGAGCGCGACGCGACGTGTCGGATCGCGGCCGACTGACGCGGCGCACGCTGCATCCCGCGCGACGCGGCACGAGCCGCCGTCGCCGCCGACTCACCGACTGACGGATTCACTGATTCACCGATTCGCCGATGCCCGAAAACGACGAGACGCGTGCGGGCGCTGACCAGCCTGGAGGAGACACCATGACGAACCGCCATCTGCGGGACCTGCTCGACCAAGCACGCGAACTTCAACCGGCGACGTCGCAGCGCCGCCGCGATTTTCTGCGGTTGTGCGCGGCGGCCGGCATCGCGCCGACGCTGCTGTCGCTCGGCGCGAAGGACGCACTCGCGTCGAACCCGAAGGAAATCGTGCTCAGCGCATGGGGCGGCGAAGCGCGTTCGGCGTTCCGCTCCGCGTACATGGACCCGTTCACGAAGGCGAGCGGCATCCGGATGGGCTACGACTCGTCGCCGGAGGACGGCAAGATCAAGGCGATGGTCGAGAACCGGAACGTGATCTGGGACGTGATGGATCTCGACGGCTTCGCGGCGATCAAGCTCGGCAAGCAGGGCTTCCTGCGGCCGATCGACTATTCGGTCGTCGGCCGCAACACGCTGCCGGGGCTCGCATCGGACTTCGGCGTGCCGTCGTACCTGCTGAGCTACGTGCTCGTCTACGACGCGCGCAAGTTCGGCACGAATCCGCCGAAGAACTGGGCCGATTTCTGGAACGTCGGCAAGTTTCCGGGCAAGCGCGGGCTGTGGAAATGGATGGGCGGCGCGCTCGAAGCCGCGCTGATGGCCGACGGCGTCGACAAGGACAAGGTCTATCCGATCGACGTGCCGCGCGCGCTGAAAAAGCTGAAGGAACTGCGCTCGAACGTACTGCTGTGGGATTCGGGCGCGGACAGCCTGCAGTTGCTGCGCAACGGCGAAGTCAGCATGGCGTGCATCTGGCATACGCGCGCGAACGTGATCCAGCGCGAGAGCAATGGCCGGTTCCGCTATACGTGGGAGCAGGGGCTCGCGTCGTGCGACGTGTGGGGCGTGCCGAAGAACAATCCGTCGGGCGATGCCGTCTGGCAGTTCATCAAGTTCGTGCAGGGCGTCGAGCCGCAGGTGCGCCTGCTGTCGCTGCTCGGCAACGGGCCGGTGACGCCGGCCGCGACCGCCGCGGTGCCGCAGGCACTGCGCGCCGACAACCCGGGCACGCCGGAGAACTGGGCAAAGCAGTGCAAGGTGAATCCCGAGTGGTGGGCGCAGCACTACGAAGCGACGCTCGCGCAGTACACCGACCTGATGTCGTCCTGAGCCGCCGCCTCGTGAGCGTGACGCCATGAATACCCTGTCTACTCCCGTCGCGGGCGCGGTCCCGCTCGGCCGCGCGAAGGCCGATCGTTACTGGCTGCTCGTCGTGCCGCTGCTCGCGGTGCTGATCGTGCTGTACGTGTATCCGCTCGTGCGCGTGCTGTGGCTCGGCTTCACGGTGCCGGAGCCGGGCCTGCACAACTATGCGCGGCTGCTCGGCAATCATGGCGTGCATCGCGTGCTGTGGACCACGCTGCGCGTGTGCGCGGTCACGACCGTGTGTTCGGTCGCGCTCGGCTATGCGATTGCGTATGCGATGGCCCACGTCGGCCCGCGGCAACGGATGGCGCTGATGTTCGGGCTGCTCGTGCCGTTCTGGGCGTCGGTGCTGGTGCGCGCGTTCTCGTGGCTGTTCCTGCTCGGCGAGCAGGGGCTCGTCAACACGCTGCTGCTGCGCATCGGGCTGATCGACGCGCCGCTGCCGCTGATGCGAAACGAGGTCGGTGTCGTGATCGGGATGATCCACTTCATGATTCCGTACGCGGTGCTGCCGCTGTACGCGAACATGAAGGGCATCGATCCGCAGCTCGCGCGCGCGTCGCAGGGGCTCGGCGCGGGCGCGTTCGTCACGTTCCGCAACGTGTATTTCCCGCAGACGCGACCGGGCATCGTCGGCGCGGCGATCCTCGTGTTCATCTTCTCGCTCGGCTTCTACGTGACGCCGGTGATACTCGGCGGCGGCCGCACCGTGATGATCGCCGAATACATCAGCACGCAGATCCTGCAGCTCGTGAACTGGGGCAGCGGGGCGGCGCTCGCGTCGCTGCTGCTGGCGTCGATCCTGGCCGCGCTCGCGCTGCTCGCGCGCTTCGTCGACCTGCGCGAGCTGTTCGGCGCGCGCTGACCCGAACGGAGGAGGTTCCGATGAACACCCGAATGACCGCAGGACGCGCGCTCGTGGTCGGCATCGCGTGGGCCGCGATCCTGTTCCTGATGCTGCCGCTGCTCGTGTCGGTGCCCGTCTCGCTGACGCCGAGCGACTACCTGTCGATGCCAGACGGCGCGCTGTCGCTGCGGCACTACCGCGTGCTGCTCGACGACGACGGCTGGGTGTCGAGCTTCCTGCAGAGCGGGCTGATCGCGCTGGTGTCGTCGGCGATCTCGGTCGGGCTCGGCACGCTGTGCGCGATCGGGCTGTGGAAAGTCGCGTCGCGGCGCGGCGAGTTCGTGCGCGGCGTGATCCTGTTCCCGCTGATCGTGCCGCCGATCGTGTCGG
Organism: Burkholderia sp. BCC1996; assembly: GCF_905339955.1. Classification (NCBI taxonomy): domain Bacteria; kingdom Pseudomonadati; phylum Pseudomonadota; class Betaproteobacteria; order Burkholderiales; family Burkholderiaceae; genus Burkholderia; species Burkholderia sp. BCC1996. The sequence continues at coordinate 56,945 of NZ_CAJPHM010000030.1, read as the reverse complement.
CGCTCGCGTTCTACCGGCTGTGGGGCGAACTCGGGATGCTCGACAGCTATCCCGCCGCGATCCTGTCGCACGTCGTGCTGTCGGTGCCTTACGTCGTGGTGGCGGTTTCGGCGTCGCTCGCGACCGTTGGGCTGCGCATCGAGCAGGCATCGCGCAGCCTCGGTGCGAACGTCGCGCAGACGCTGCGCTACGTGATCCTGCCGTCGATCCGGCCGGGCGTGCTGTCGGCCGCGGTGTTCGCGTTCATCCTGTCGTGGGACGAGCTCGTCGTCACGCTGTTCATCTCGAGCCGGAACGTCTATACGCTGCCGCGCCGCATGTGGGACGGGATGCGCGAGAACGTCGATCCGGCGATCGCGTCGGTATCCACGCTTTTGCTCGTCGCGACCTGCGTCGCGATCGGCCTGTCGCTGCTGCGCAAGCGTGCGGCCGGGTCCGTCTGAATCCAGCAGTTCAACGTTACGTTGCGGAGAAAACTCGCACCATGAAAGTCCTGATCGTTCACGCCCATCCCGAACCGCAGTCGTTCACGACGTCGATGCTGCACCGTGCGGTGAGCACGCTCGAAGCGCAGGGGCATACCGTGACGGTGTCCGACCTGTACGCGATGCAGTGGAATCCGGTCGCGAGCGCGGCCGATTTCGGCGTGCGCAAGAACCCCGACTATCTCGTCTACGCGCTGGAGCAGCGCGAGAACGTTGCCGCGCACGCGATCGCGCCGGACATCGCCGCGGAACTCGACAAGCTCGCCGCGTGCGACCTGCTGATCCTGAGCTTTCCGCTGTTCTGGTGCTCGGTGCCGGCGATCATGAAAGGCTGGATCGACCGCGTGCTCGTGTCGGGCAAGGTGTACGGCGGCGTGCGCTTCTATGATCGCGGCGGGATGCGCGGCAAGCGCGCGCTGCTCGCCTATACGTGCGGCGGCCGCGACTACATGTTCGGTGCAGACGGCGTGCACGGCGAAATGGACCTGATGCTGCGCCACGTGTTGCGCGGCACGCTCGGCTACGCAGGCTTCGACGTGCTGCCGTCGTTCGTCGGCTATCACGTGCCGTACATCGGCGACGCGGAGCGCGCGGCCGTGCTCGCACGCTACGACGCCTATCTCGCAGAGCTCGACCGGCACGAACCGATGGCGTTTCCGACGCTCGACGATTTCGACGGCGACATGCGGCCGCGCGAACGCGCGCCGCAGGACGCCACGCAGGATTGATCACGCCCGGCCGCGTCGCCGCCGCGCCGCTTATCCACCCGAGCGCATGTGAGTTCGAGCGATGACCCTGACGTCGAGCGACGTGCTGCTGTTCCTGACCGGGCTCCTGACGCTGTTCTGTCCGCCCGTCGCGATCCCGATGTATGCGGCCGTCACCGGGCATTTTCCCGACGTGACACAGCGGCAGATCGCGTTCAGGCTGTTCGCGTGGATCGCGGCGCTGATGATCGGCGCGGTGTGGGGCGGCCAGTTCCTGCTGCGCATGCTCGGCCTCACGCTCGGTGCGCTGACGCTGACGGGCGGCCTCGTGCTGTGCCTGTGGTCGATCCCGATGATGCGCGGCACGGCGAACGACGAGCGCTGCGGCGGCGACACGCGCCTCGAACATGCGCAATGGCGCAGCTACATCGCGGTGCCGCTGATCTTCCCGCTATCGATCGGCAGCGCGGTGATGTCGCTCGTGATCACGACCGCGACGCGCTTTCATACGCCGGCCGACCTGCTGGCGCTGAGCGCGGCGTGCGTGCTGCACGCGGGCGTGATCGGGCTCACGTATGCGTGCTCGGCGTCGTGGTGCCGACGGCTCGGCGAGATCGGCAGGACGCTGGTCGAGCGGCTGTCGGGCATCGTGCTGACCGCGATCGCGTTCCAGATGCTCGCGCAGGGCGTGCGCGAACTGTTGCCGGGGCTCGCGCATTGACGGCCTCGCGGGGCCGCGCGCGATCCACCTCCTTACCCTGAACGATGGAAATCACATGAAAACAGTAGGCATGTACCTGGTCGACCTGCTCGCCGCCTACGGCGTCGACACGGTGTTCGGCATTCCCGGCGTGCATACGATCGAGCTGTACCGCGGGCTCGCCGGCAGCGCGCTGCGCCACGTGAGCGCGCGCCACGAGCAGGGCCTCGGCTTCATGGCGGACGGCTATGCGCGCGCGACCGGCAAGCCCGGCGTGTGTTTCGTGATCACCGGCCCCGGGATGACGAACATCGCGACGTCGATGGCGCAGGCGTATGCGGATTCGATTCCGATGCTGGTGATTTCGAGCGTCAACGCGTCCGGCGACATCGGCTCCGGCAACGGCCATCTGCACGAACTGCCGGACCAGCATGCGTTCGCGGAGAACATCGCCGCGTTCAGCTACACGGTGCCGCGCGCCGACGCGCTGCCGCAGGTCATCGCACGCGCGTTCGCGGTGTTCTCGGGCGGCCGGCCGCGCCCCGTGCATCTGCAGATTCCGCTCGACGTGCTCGCGGCGCCGGCCGACACGTTGCCGCCTGTGCCGGCCGTGCCGCCGCGCATCACGCCGGGCCCCGCATCGGCCGACGGTATCGACGCATTGCGTGCGAAGGCCGCCGTCGCGCGCGCACCATTGATTCTCGCGGGCGGCGGTGCACTCGACGCGGCCGCCGACGTGCGCTGGCTCGCGGAGACGCTCGACGCGCCGGTCGTGATGACGATCAACGGGCGCGGCGTGTTGCCGAGCGCGCATCCGCTCGGCGTGTCGTGGTCGGCGTCGAGCGACGCGGTGCGCGCGCTGATGCGCGACAGCGACCTGATCGTCGCGCTCGGCACCGAGCTCGGCCCGACCGATTACGACCTGTATGCGACGCGCAGCTTCTCGATGCCCGCGCCTCTCGTACGGATCGACATCGATCCGCAGCAGCTGTGCCGCAACGCGGTGCCCGCGCTGCCGCTGCTCGGCGACGTCGGCGAAACGCTGCGCGCGCTGCGGCGCGTGTGGCCGGGCGATGCGCGGGCGCGCGCTGACGGCGACGGCGTTGAGCGCGCGGCGACGTGCCGTTTGGCCGCGCGGCAGGAACTGAACGACGAAATGCGGCGCGATCTCGCGCTGCTCGACAGCGTGCGCGACGCGCTGCCCGATGCGGCGCTGGTCGGCGATTCGACGCGGATCGTCTATGCGGGCAACGTCGGCTTCGCGGCGTCGCGTCCGCGCAGCTGGTTCAACGCGTCGGTCGGCTTCGGCTCGCTCGGCTACGGGCTGCCGGCCGCGGTCGGCGCGAGCCTCGGCGATGCATCGCGGCCGGTGGTCTGCCTCGCCGGCGACGGCGGGTTCCAGTACACGCTCGCCGAACTCGGCACCGCGGTGCAGCATCGCGCGCGCGTGATCGTCGTACTGCTGAACAACGGCGGTTACGGAGAGATCAAGCGTGCGATGATCGACGGCGGCGTCGAGCCGGTCGGCGTGGATCTGCATACGCCCGATTTCGTCGCGCTCGCGCACGCGTATGGATGGGGTGCGCAGCGCGTCGAAGAGGGTGCGTCGCTGGCCGGTGCGCTCGGCGAAGCGGCCGCGCACGATGCGCCGTACCTGATCGAGATTCGTGCGGCCTGAAAATGAGAACGGCCTCGCGATGCGAGGCCGTCGTGCCGGTTGCGGCGCGAGTGCGCCGGCTTGCCGGCGCGGCGCGTTGTGTGCGTTACGCGCGCTTGCGCGCCGTCTTCGACGGCGGCAGGAACGAATCGACGACGCGCAGGCAGCTCGTCAGCGCGTCTTCCGCGGTGAACGACGTCGGGTCGCGCGCGAGTTCGAGCCAGAAGCCGTCGATCACCGCCGTCACCGTCAGCGCAGCGAGTTCGCTGTCGACGGTGCCGCCGCGCACTTCCGCGATCTGGTCGAACAGCTTCTTCAACGCCTGCCGGTAGCCGGCATACAGCTCCTTGTGCGCCTTGCGGATCACCGGATCGCTGTGCGCGACGCTCCAGAAGCCGAGCCAGACCTTCACGTTCTTCGGCGCGAACACCGGCGCGGCGAAACACACCTTGATGATCGCGTCGAGCTTGTCCTCGGGGCCCGTCGCGTTCGCGGCGGCCGCGCGCGACACGTCGAGCAGGTCGGCCGCGAGCCGCTTGTAGGTCTGCGCCATCAGCTCGTCTTTCGACTGGAAGTGATGGTTGATCAGCCCGCGCGACACCTTCGCTTCCGCGCAGATGCGGTCGATCGTGGTTTCCGAATAGCTGTAGCGCGCGATGCAGCGCATCGTCGCGTCGATGATCGATTGCTGCCGCACCGCGGGCGTTTCTCGGATGCCGCGGCTGCGGGTCTGAACCGGTGCGCTGCCAGGAGTCTTTTTCACGGAGGGACCTTACGGAATCGTCATGGCACCGATTATAGGGGAGTGTCGGACGCTTGTTCAATTACAGCGATGGAACCCGCGAAAACCCTTGCTTCCGGAATATTGAAATCTGTTGAACCCTTGTTCAACAGAGCCTATACTCGACTCCGCATGAGGTTGGTCGGCCATTCAACAAGACGCCGCGATCCCGCGCGGGACGGGCGTGAGAATTCGACACAGGAGACAGCATGTTGGCGCGGGTGGAGAGCGTGAAGACGGCGGTCGAGGAGCGCGTGCAGGTGACGGACCTGCACAAGCGGTTCGGCGAGCTGGAGGTGTTGAAGGGCGTGTCGCTGAGCGCGCGCGAAGGCGAAGTGATCTCGCTGATCGGCGCGAGCGGCTCGGGCAAGAGCACGCTGCTTCGCTGCATCAACCTGCTCGAGACGCCGACCCGCGGGCGCATCGTCGTCGATGGCGAGGAGATCGGGCTGAAGCTCGATCGCAAGGGCCGCACCGTGCCGACCGATCCGCGCCAGGTCGAACGCATTCGCACGCGGCTCGGCATGGTGTTCCAGAGCTTCAATCTGTGGGCGCACCGCACGGTGCTCGAGAACGTGATCGAGATGCCCGTGCACGTGCTGCGCGAACCGCGCGCCGAAGCGCTCGCGCGCGCCGAGCAGCTGCTCGAACGCGTCGGCCTCGCCGACAAGCGCAACGTCTATCCGGCGTTCCTGTCCGGCGGCCAGCAGCAGCGTGTCGCGATCGCGCGCGCGCTCGCGATGCGGCCGAAAGTGATGCTGTTCGACGAGCCGACTTCCGCGCTCGATCCCGAACGCGTCGGCGAAGTGCTGAAGGTGATCCGCGATCTCGCGTGCGAAGGCCGCACGATGATTCTCGTCACGCACGAGATGGCATTCGCGCGCGACGTGTCGAACAAGGTGCTGTTCCTGCACGAAGGACGCGTCGAGGAGAGCGGCACGCCGGCCGAGATCTTCGATGCGCCGCAGAGCGAACGCTGCCGCCAGTTCGTCAACGCGCACCGGCAACGTCACTGAACCGATGGCACGGCCCGCGCGTGCCTGCCTGCGCGGCCGGCCGCACCGATGCCGGCCGTACCGATTTCGTATCTTTCCAGCCAGGAGTCCGACCATGAAGCGTATCGTTCGCAGTCTGCTGTGCCTGTTGAGTCTCGTTCTCGCGGCGCTTGCGCCGTTCGGTTCCGCGCATGCGTCGTCGGGCGTGCTGCGCTTCGGCGTCGCCGCCGAGCCGTATCCGCCGTTCCTGATGAAGAGCCCGACCGGGCAGTGGAGCGGCTTCGAGGCCGACCTGATCCGCGCGGTGTGCGAGCAGATGAAGGCGAAGTGCGAGATCAAGGAAGTCGCGTGGGACGGCATCATCCCGGCGCTGCTCAGCGACAAGATCGACGTGATCTTCAACTCGATGTCGATCACGCCGGAGCGCCAGAAGGTGATCGCGTTCTCGCGGCCGTACTACGAGACGCCGGGCACCTTCGTCGGCGCGAAGAACCAGAAGCTCACGCTGACGCCGGACGGCCTGAAGGGCAAGGTGATCGGCGTGCAGGGTTCGACCGCGAACGCCGAGTTCATCAAGATGGCGTACGGCAAGACGGCGACGGTGCGGCTCTACAACACGCAGGACGATTGCAACTCGGACCTCGTCGCGGGCCGCATCGACACGATGTATCTCGACCAGCTCGGCATTCTCGACTTCCTGAAGTCGAAGGACGGTGCGACGTTCGAGCTGAAAGGCCCCGGCAGCGTGAAGATGGATCCGGCGATCTTCGGCTACGGCGTCGGCGCGGGGATGCGCAAGGCCGATGCGCCGCTCAAGCAGCAGATGGACCAGGCGCTCGAGCAGCTGCATGCGTCGGGCAAGTACGCGCAGATCGCGAAGAAGTATTTCCCGATCGACCTCTGGCCGCACTGATCGCACGATTTCGCGCCGACGGGCGCCACGCACGGACGAGGAGGCGGCATGGACGGTTGGGGATGGGTGAGCTACCTGGGCATGGACCCGGACGGCTGGGGCGTCGCGCTGCTGCAGGGCGCGGGCGTGACGCTCGAGATTTCGCTCGGCGCGTTCGTCGTCGGCATCGTGCTCGGGCTCCTGGGCGCGGTCGCGAAGCTGTCCGGCGTGCGCGCGTTCGAGCGGCTCGCGCAGGGCTACACGACGCTGTGCCGCGCGGTGCCCGAGCTGCTGCTGATCCTGCTGCTCTACTACGCGGGCACCGACGCGATCAACCTGCTGATGACGGCGATCGGCGTCGGGCCGGTCGCGGTCAACGGCTTCGCGGCCGCGGTGATCGTGCTCGGCATCGTGCAGGGCGCGTATGCGGCCGAGATCATCCGCGGTGCGATCCTCGCGATCCCGTACGGGCAGATCGAAGCCGCGCGCGCGTTCGGCGCACCGCCCGCGCTCGTGTTCCGCCGCGTGACGCTGCCCGCGATGGCGCCGTATGCACTGGCCGGCTTCACGAACCTGTGGCTGATCCTCGTGAAGGACAGCGCGCTGATCAGCGTGGTCGGCTACAGCGAGCTGCTCTACACCGCGAAGCAGGCGGCCGGTTCGACGCGCGAGTACCTGCACTACTACCTGATGGTCGCGGCCGTGTATTTCGCGATCACGTCGCTGTCGGGCATGCTGTTTCGCGAGATCGAGCGGCGCTTCGGCCGCTGGATGCCCGCATCGTGACCCGCATCGTGACCCACGTCCCGCCTTTCCACGCATCTTTCGACCGAACCGGATCAATGCCATGGATCTGAGCGTACTGTCTTCCTACGGGTCGCTGCTGCTGCTCGGCGTGCTGACCACCGTCAAGCTGCTCGTCGTGTCGGCCGTGTTCGGCTTCGGGCTCGCGATCGCCGTCGCGTTCGCGCGGCTGTCGGGCAATGCAGTCGTCGCGCGCGTCAGCAAGGCGTTCACCGAAGTGATCCGCGGCACGCCGCTGCTCGTGCAGATCTACCTGATCTACTATGGCGTCGGCTCGCTGTTCGCCGGCTGGCCCGCGCTGCGCGACAGCGTGCTGTGGCCGTTCCTGCGCGACGGCTTCTGGTACGTCGCGTTCGCGCTGGTGATCAGCGTCGGCGCGTACGTCGGCGAAGTGCTGCGCGCCGGGCTGCGCGGTGTGCCGAAGGGCGAGATCGAGGCCGCGCGCGCGATGGGGATGCGTCCGTCGATGATCGCGCGGCGCGTGTGGCTGCCGCGCGCGATCCAGATCCTGCTGCCGACGCTCGCGGGCGAGACGGTGATGCTGCTGAAATCGACCGCGCTCGCGTCGACGGTCGCGGTGATGGACGTGCTCGGCGCCGCGAACTATATCCGCGCGCAGACCTTGCGGACCTACGAGCCGCTGCTGGCGATCGCGGTGATCTACGTCGTGCTCGCGTTCGCGATCGAGCGCGCGTTCGGCCGGCTCGAGCGGCGTGTGCCGGTGCGCATGCCGCGTTGAACGAACCCTTGATGGCGCGGCGGCCGGGCGGGCGCCGCGCGACGGAGAACACATGAACTATTCGAAGCTGGTCGAGCGCCTGCAGGGCAAGCGCACGACCGCCTGGGACATTCATTACGCGGCGCAGGCGGCCGTCGCGGCCGGCGAGCCGGCGATCGTGCTGAGCGTCGGCGATCCGGATTTCCCGACCCCCGACGTGATCGTCGAACGCGCGGTGACCGCGCTGCGCGGCGGCGATACGCACTACAGCGAAGTGCGCGGGCGTGCCGAGCTGCGCGCGGCGATCGCGCGCGAGCATGCGAAGGCGTGCGGGCAGGCGGTCGGCGCCGAGCACGTGATCGTGACGGCCGGCGCGCAGAACGCGCTGTTCGCGATGGCGCTGTGCCTGTGCGAGGCCGGCGACGAGGTGCTCGTGCCGGAGCCGATGTACCTCACGTACGAAGCCAGCGTGCGCGCGTCGGGCGCGACGCTCGTGCCGGTGCCGGTCGATGCGGCTCGCGGTTTTCATCTCGATGTCGACGCGCTCGCAGCGGCCGTGACGCCGCGCACGAAAGCGATCTTCTTTGCGACGCCGTGCAATCCGACCGGCGTCGTGATGCCGCGCGCCGATCTCGAACGGATCGCGCGGCTCGCGTGCGAGCGCGACCTGTGGGTCGTGTCCGACGAGGTCTACGCGGAGCTGACGTTCGAGCGCGACATGGTCAGCATCGCGTCGCTGCCGGGGATGGCCGAGCGCACGGTGACGATCGGCAGCCTGTCGAAATCGCATGCGATGCCGGGCTGGCGGGTCGGCTGGGCGATCGGCCCGACCGAGCTGATCGAGCATGCGGAACGGCTCGCGCTGTGCATGCTGTACGGACTGCCCGGCTTCGTCCAGCAGGCGGCTGTCACCGCGCTCGACAACAAGGCCGCGATCGTCGCCGACATGCGCGAGCTGTATCGGCGCCGCCGCGATCTCGCGTACGCGCGCCTGCGCGACGTGCCGGGGCTGCGCTGCCTGCTGCCGGAAGCCGGGATGTTCATGATGGTCGACGTGCGCGGCACGGGGCTGGATGCGCACGCTTTCACGTGGGGGCTGTTCCGCGCGAAGCAGGTCGCGCTGCTCGATGCGAGCGCGTTCGGCGAGACGGCGTCGGGTTTCGTGCGCTTCGGCTTCGTCGTCGACGATGCGAAGCTCGCCGACGCGTGCGAGCGTATCGCGGCATTTGTCGCGAGCCTCGGCGGGAACGCGCGCGCGGCGTCGTGATGCATAGCCGGAACCGGAAGGAGGAGCGACGATGATCGAAACGCTGACGTGGCAGGTGCCGGGCGACGGCGGCCAGCCGCTCGCGATCCGCGCATGGCGGCTGTCGGGCGGCGACGGGCCGCGCGTACACCTGCAGGCCGGCGTGCATGCGGACGAGATCGCCGGCATGCTCGTGCTGCACCGGTTGCTGCCGCAACTTTGCACGGCCCACGATCGCGGCGTGCTGCGCGGCACGGTGACGGTCGTGCCGCAGGCGAATCCGCTCGGGCTCGCGCAGTTCCGGCAAGGGCGGCTGCTCGGCCGCTTCCACGACGCGACGCATCGCAATTTCAACCGGCATTTCCACGAATCGGCTGCGGCGCGCCGGCCCGCGACGACGTTCGCCGCGTGGCAGCGCACGGTGTTCGACGCTGCGTGCGACGCCGACATCGTGCTCGATCTGCACACCGATTCCGAGGCGCTGCCGTACGTATACCTGCATCGCGATCTGTGGCCGGCCGGCCGCGATCTCGCGGCCGCGCTCGGCGTGGACGTCGCGATCCTGTGGGACGAGGACGACGACGGCGCGTTCGAAGGCGCGATCGCCGCGCACTGGGCGCGCAACGGCGGTTTGCGCGAGCGACTCGTCGCGACGATCGAATTGCGCGGCCAATCCGACGTGTCCGACACGCTCGCCGAACGCGATGCCGACGGCGTCCTTGCGTTCCTGCGCGGCCGCGGCGTGATCGCGGAACCGGCCGGCGCGCGCGACTGGAACGGCGACGCTGTGCCGATCGCGCACATGGAAACCGTGCTCGCGCCGGTGTCGGGCGTGCTCGTGTACGAACGCGAACTCGGCGCGACGGTCGATGCCGGCGAGCGCATCGCGCGGATCGTCGTGCAGCCGGGCGTGCCCGGCAGCGAGCACGTGCTGGTGGCGCCGCAAGCCGGGCGCATCGTCACGCGCAATCGCGAGCGGCTGGTCGCGCAGGGCGACGTCGCGTTGAAGCTGACCGGGTCGCGGCCGTCGGCAGGCTGGTCGGGCGGTGCGCTCGATCCGTGAGCGGCAATGACGCGGCCCGCCGGCCCGGCCCGCGCATGAGCTCCGTTATCGCGCGTAGATGACTCCGCGAGCGATTCGATTCACGGTTAATGCGCAAACGTTTCACCGGTATTCGACCGGATTGAATTGCCGAATCGAGAATCGAAGAATAAATTTCCGGATGCGATTATTCCGCGCGGCCCGGCAAGCGGCCGGAGCCTGGAGGCGCCGAAGGTTAACGGCGCATTCGCGGAAAACTTTAGGATTTTCCCGTCGCAATTAATCATTGCGATTTCCTCAACGGCCGATTGATTTTCAGTCATCGGACGGTCATACACCATCCCCGATAATTCGCCGCTCACATTCTTTCAATAGGCCAGAGCGCGATCGAAGGCGGATCGCTGCGGGGAGCTGTACTCATGACCATCCGTCATCGCATTACGCTGCTAGTCGTCCTGACGTTTTTCGCGTTGTCCGCGATCGGCGTGTACGCCGTGTACCAGACGCGCAAGAGCGCGTCCGAGGTGCGTCAGGTTACCCAGGGAATCGTGCCGAGCGCGCTCGCGTCGGCGGATCTCGTCGCGGACGTAAAGAATATCCAGATCGCGACGATGACGCTGGTGTACGCGCCCGACGCGAACACCGCCGCGCAGGCGCGCGACGAGCTGAAGGCGAAGCAGGGTGCGCTGCGCGCCGCGCTCGACGCCCAGGCGAAATCGGCGGTCGGCCGCGCGCAGGAAGGCCTCGTCGCGCAGGCGAAGGACAGCGCCGCGAACTACTTCGCCGCGATCGACGACACCGTGAAGATGAAGACCGACGGCAAGCCCGAGATGGCGCAGGCGTACCTATTCGCGAACGTCGCGCAGTATCGCGACGAACTGGAAAGCATCGTCGACACGCTGCGCGTCGAGAAGAACCGCCAGAAGGACGACGCGATCCGGGCGCTGAACGGCATGCTCGCGACGACGGCCACCGCGATCGCGGGGGTGGCGGGCACGGTGGTCGTGCTGCTGACCGCGCTCGGCTTCGTGCTGTATCGCCAGATCACGCGTCCGCTGATCGGGATGCAGACGGCAATGAGCGAGATCGCGACGAGCCAGGACTTCACGCGCCGCGTGCCGGTGGGCCGGATGGACGAGATCGGCCATTCGATCGTCGCGTTCAACGGGATGATCGAGAAGATCCAGGAGAACGCCGCGCAACTGAAGCAGAAGACGGCCGACATCCAGGCGATGCTGCAGAACATGCAGCAGGGGATCCTGACGGTCGTCGAAGGCGGGGTCGTGCATGCGGAGTATTCGGCTTACCTCGAAACCATCTTCGAAACGAACGACATCGCCGGCCGCGACCTGATGGCACTCGTGTTCGACGATTCGGGCATCGGTTCCGACGCGCGCTCGCAGGTCGACGCGGCCGTGCATGCGTGCCTCGGCGAGGACAGCATGAACTTCGCGTTCAACGAGCACCTGCTCGTCAACGAAGTCGCGAAGCGGATGCCGGACGGCCGCGAGAAATGGCTCGACCTGAGCTGGTCGGCGATCACCGACGAGACCGACACGGTCGTGCGGCTGATGCTGTGCGTGCGCGACGTGACGGAGATCCGCGAGCTGACCGCGCAGGCCGGCGAGCAGCAGCGCCGCCTCGAGATGATCGGCGAGATCCTGTCGATCAGCCAGGACAAGTTCCACGACTTCGTGCACAGCGCGAAGGGTTTCCTCAGCGAGAACGAGCGGATGATCCGCCAGCACGAACGCGCGGATCACTCGATCGTCGCGGCGCTGTTCCGCAACATGCACACGATCAAGGGCAATGCGCGCACGTACAGCCTGCAGCACCTGACCAACATCGTGCACGAAGCGGAGCAGGCATACGAATCGCTGCGCCGCGCCGACGGCGGCCCCGAGTGGAACCGCGATGCGCTGATGGACGACCTCGCCCGCGTGCGCGAGGCGGTCGACCGCTACGCGACGATCAACGCGGTCACGCTCGGCCGCCACGGCGAGGCGGCGCAGCATGGCGGCGCCGACTACCTGATGGTCGAGCGCGCGCATATCAGCGAGAGCCTGCGCATGCTCGACGGCGCCGATCCGGCGAACGCGGGCGACTGGCACGCGGCGCGCGATTCGGTGCGCCGCCTGTTGAGCCAGTTCGGCACGCAGGGCATCGGCGATGCGCTGGGCGGCGTGATCGAATCGCTGCCGTCGCTCGCGGCCGAACTCGGCAAGCCGGCGCCCGTCGTGCATATCGACAGCAACGGCCATCGCGTGCGCAGCGAGATCGGCGCGACGCTTGCGAACGTGTTCATGCACCTGCTGCGCAACGCGATCGACCACGGCATCGAAACGTCGGACGAGCGTCGCGCGGCCGGGAAGGCGCCGGCCGGCAAGATCGACATCGCGGTCGACGTCGACGGCGATGCACTGCGCTTCGTGCTCGCCGACGACGGCCGCGGCCTCGCGCTCGACCGGATTCACGGGATCGCGCGCGAGCGCGGCTGGATCGACGCCGGCAACGAAGCCGGGTTGACCGACGAAGCCGTGGCCGAACTGATCTTCCGCCCGGGCTTCTCGACCGCGCGCGCGGTGACCGAAGTATCGGGGCGCGGCGTCGGGATGGACGCGGTGCGCAACTTCCTGAAGCGCGACGGCGGCGATATCGCGCTGCGCTTTACCGACGATCGCGTCGGCGCGTCGTATCGCGCGTTCGAGACGATCGTGTCGCTGCCGGCGCGTTTCGCGGCGGACGGTGCGGTCAACGGCGTGGCCAACGCTGCGGCGCGCGAAGCCGGGCAGCCGGCGCACGCCGTGAACGTCGACGCAACGGAGTGATCGTGCAAGCGTGGATGATCCCGATCGGTGCCGCGCTGGCGGGCGGCCTCGTGGTCGCGGCGATCGCCGCGTTCGCGTGGCGCATCGCACGCGCGCGGCTCGTTGCCGCGCTGACGCGCGAAGCGGACGCGTTGCGCGCCGCGCTCGGCGCGGCCGATGCGCGGGCCGACGAAGCCGCGGCCGCACATGTGGAAGCCGCACAGGCATGGACGCGCCGCGAAACGGAACTCGAGGAAACGCGGGCGCGCGAGGCGGCCGGCACCGGCGAGCAGCGCGACGCGCTGCAGGCGCTCGCGGCCGAGCGCGCCGCGCTGTCGCAGCACGCGGCGAAGCTCGCCGGCGAAGCCGCGCGCCTGCGCGGGCTGGCCGGCACGTTCGAGCGCTGGCACGAGCAGATGATCTCGCTGACCACGCAGAACCAGGACATGCGCACGAAGAACCAGGAGCTGTCGGCGATCGTCGCGCACGTGTCGATCGTCTCGCTGAACGCATCGATCGAGGCCGCGCGCGCGGGTGCCGCGGGACGCGGCTTCTCGATCGTCGCGAGCGAGGTGCGCGGGCTTGCCGCGCGCTCGCAGCAACTGTCGAACAGCTATCGCGACAGCCTGAACCGCAACGATCTCGTGACGGCCGCGACGTTTCAGGACATCCAGGCCGGCGGCAAGATGATCACGGCCGCGCTCGCGACGGTCGAGACGCTGGCGGGGCAGCTGCATGCGCGGCTCGAAGGAGCGGCGGCGTGATCAGCGCGCAGGCCCGCGCCGGTTTCGAGCGGATCTTCTTCGATGCGGCGCGCACGCGGCTCGCGTCCGGCGGCGCATGCGAGATCCGGCCGGCTGACGACGACGTACATGGTGCGTCACATGACCCATCCCGCACGAAGTCGCGCGCGATGCCGAAGATCGCGGAACACGTCGCAGTGCTGACGATCTCGGCGCTGCATTTCCGGCTGCTGCTCGCGCTGCGTTTTCGGGACGACGAACCGACGCGCCGCCATTTCGCTGCGGCGGCGCCCGGCGCGAGCGCGCAGCGGCCGCTGCCCGAAGCGTTCATGGAAGTCGCGAACCTGTGCTGCGGCGCGATCAACCAGGCGCTGACCGTGCCGTTCCCCGATCTCGGGATGTCGACGCCTTACCTGCTGAGCGGCGCGAGCATCGACTACCTGCAGGCGCTGAATCCCGGCCATGTGGCCGCGTACGACGTGACGCTCGACGGCGACGTGCGGATCGGCGCGACGCTGTGCGTGTGCGCGAACGCGCCGGTCGATTTCCACGTGTCGGAAGCGGCGAGCGTGGACACGGGCGGCGAGCTCGAACTGTTTTGACCGATTGCGAGGACTCCGCGACATGACCGTAGATCAACCCGTCAGCAAGGTGCTCGTGCTCGACGACAGCCGCGCGCATGCGGCGACGCTCAAGCGCTTCTGCGACGAGCACAACCTGGTCGGCCTGACCGTGCGGCGCAACCGGCTGCTGAAGGTGCTGCGCTCGAACATCGATCTCGGCGCGATCCTGCTCGCCGAGGACTACGGCGGCTCGCCGGACGAAAGCGCGATCGTCGCGACGCAGATCGATGCGCTGCGACCCGAGCTGCCGATCATCCTGCGCCGCATGTCGAATGCAGGAGACGCGTCGCGCGACGGGCTGCCCGATGCGCTCGCACGCGTCGCGTGCGCGGCCTACGTCGCCGACGACCTGACGCCGCTCAAGCGCGCGATCGACGAATACCTGTTCGGCCGCGACTACCCGAACGCGCTGGTGCGCGGCATCGCGGAGATCACCGAGGCGCGGCTCGACAGCCTGTTCCCCGGCATGACGATCGAGCGCGACACGCCGTGCATCGTGCGCGACCAGATCATCTTCGGCGAGGTGTTCAGCCTGATCGCGCTGGAAAGCGCATGGTGCCGCGGCTACATGCTGCTGCAGACGAGCGAGCAGCCGCTGCTCGACATGATCGGCGGCACGCGCGACGACGGCCGGGCACCCGATTTCCGCGACGTGAACAGCGTGCTCGGCGAGCTGACCAACCTCGTGTGGGGCGCGTTCAAGAACCGCTATCTCGGCGACGCGGAGGCCCTTGCGCGCCATCCGGTGCAGGTGCCGCTCGTCGTCAATCACAAGCAGAAGTTCATTTCGTTCGGCGGCGACTGTCCGCA
Organism: Burkholderia sp. BCC1996; assembly: GCF_905339955.1. NCBI lineage: Bacteria > Pseudomonadati > Pseudomonadota > Betaproteobacteria > Burkholderiales > Burkholderiaceae > Burkholderia > Burkholderia sp. BCC1996. Next base: position 41,935 of record NZ_CAJPHM010000030.1, on the reverse strand, counting down.
GCTCTGTTTCAAGTACCGGATGACCGACCCCGCATCGGGGCGGTCGGTGCGGCTCGACCAGCGTTTCGTGTTCAGCCTGAGCTGGTCGCCGGAGGATTTCCGCGAATCCGTGCAGGACGTGGGGCCGATGGTGGAAGCGGGCGAACTCGAACTGTTTTGAATGTTGAAGTCGGCAACGACGAAAGGGGAAGACGGCATGGCAAAGATTCTGGTGGTCGACGATTCGGGCACGGTGCGCGACGAAGTCGCGGGTTTCCTGCGCAATCACGGGCTCGACGTCGCGACGGCGGTGGACGGCAAGGACGGGCTCGCGAAGCTCAAGGCGACACCCGGCGTGCGTCTCGTGATCAGCGACGTGAACATGCCGAACATGGACGGCCTGACGATGGTCGAGAAGATCCGCGGCGAGCTGGCGAACACGTCGGTCAACGTGGTGATGCTGACGACCGAAAGCAGCCCGGCAATGAAGGAGCGCGGCAAGGCCGCCGGCGTGAAGGGCTGGATCGTGAAGCCGTTCAAGGGCGATGCGGTGCTCGACGCGCTGAAGAAGCTCGCGGGCTGAGCCGATATTCGGGGGAGCGGGCCCGATACCGGTTGCGTGTTCGAGTTTGCGATTCGGGACGCGCGACCGCTGCGTCGCCGGTTGCAACGGGATGTTCGCAGGCGAGCATGCCGAGTACGTGCAGGGCGGTGCGATCCGCATTCAGGACGGTGCGACGGGCGAAATTCGCGATGTGCGCTCCTGCACGCGGCCCTGACCACGCACGCGAGTGACGCGCCGCCCGATTCCCGCGAACGTCTGCTGCGCCGGCGGTCCGTCCGCTTCGCTGGACGTCGCGCGCAAACTGGAGGACGATTCGTGATCATGTCGATCGCGAATCCGGATGCGTGTTGCCCGTGCCGCCGGTTCGCGTCCGATCGAACCCCATCGAGCGGAGCATCATGGAACCCATTCACGAGACAGCCGAGCCGATCCTGCTGCGCGAGGCCCACGACGGCGTCGTCACGCTGCGGCTGAACCGGCCGCAACAGTTCAACGCGTTGTCGGAGGCGATGCTGGCGAGCCTGCAGGACGCGTTCGATTCGCTGGCCGCCGATCCGCACGTGCGCTGTGTCGTGCTCGCCGCGCAGGGCAAGGCGTTCTGCGCGGGCCACGACCTGCGGCAGATGCGCGGCAAGCCCGAACTCGATTATTACCGCACGCTGTTCGCGCAATGCAGCCGCGTGATGCTCGCGATGCGCGCGCTGCCGGTGCCGGTGATCGCGCGCGTGCAGGGCATCGCGACGGCGGCCGGCTGCCAGCTCGTCGCCGCGTGCGACCTTGCCGTGGCGGCCGACACCGCGCGCTTCGCGGTGTCGGGCATCAACGTCGGGCTGTTCTGTTCGACGCCCGCCGTTGCGTTGAGCCGCAACGTGTCGGCGAAGCGCGCGTTCGACATGCTCGTCACCGGGCGTTTCATCGATGCGGCGACGGCCGCCGCGTGGGGGCTCGTCAACGAGGCCGTGCCCGAGGATGCGCTCGACGCGGCCGTCGCGCGCAAGGTCGCGGAGATCGTCGCGAAGAGCCCGGCGGCGGTGCGCTACGGCAAGCAGATGTTCTACCGGCAGCGAGAGCTGCCGCTGGACGACGCATACGCTTTTGCGGGCGACGTGATGGCGCGCAACATGATGGAAGAGGACGCCGGCGAGGGGATCGATGCGTTCCTCGAGAAGCGCAAGCCGACGTGGCGTGAGTAGTTGGTAGTTCGTAGTGTATGGCGCCCGTGGACCGGTTGCGCGCTGCGTCCCGCCTGTGCTTCGCCGTCGGTACATGCGGCAAAAGCAGGCCGCAAAAGCAGACCGCACAAAACAAGCGGACCGCCCGACGCGGCCCGCAAGCGGATTCCGAGCGTCCGGATGCGCAGCGACCCGCGAGCGTGCCGCCGCATCCGCGCCCCGGTTATCGCCCGTAGCTGCCCGTGCGCGGCGCCGGCTGCACCGTCGACGCGCCGGACGGCACGACCACGACCGGCACGCGGCGCGCGAGCGCGCACATCAGCTCGTAGCCGATCGTGCCGCTGGCTTCCGCGACGTCGTCGACCTTCACCTGATCGCCCCACAGCTCGACGCTCGAGCCGATGCCGGCATCCGGGCACGGCGTCAGGTCGACGGTCAGCATGTCCATCGACACGCGGCCGACGACGCGCGTCATCACGCCGTCCACCGCGATCGGCGTGCCGGTCGGCGCGTGGCGCGGATAGCCGTCCGCATAGCCGCACGCGACGACGCCGATCCGCATCGGCTGGTCGGCGGTGAAGCGGCGGCCGTAGCCGACCGTTTCTTCCGGCGCGAGCGTCTGCACGCCGATGATCTTGCTGGTCAGCGTCATCGCGGCCATCAGCGGCGTGTCGGCGATGTGCCGCGACGCGCCGGTCGGCGACGCGCCATACAGGATCGTGCCAGGCCGAACCCAGTCGCGATGCGCGCGCGGATGCCACAGCACGGCCGCCGAATTCGATGTCGAGCGCTCGCCAGGAATCCCGGCGGTGGCCGCATCGAACTGCTCAAGCTGCCAGTCGACTTCGCCTTCGTCGGCGTTTGCGAAATGCATCATCAGCGTGATCTTGCCGATCGACGGCGCGGCCGCCGCGCGCTCCCACGCGGCACGGAATGCGTGGGGCCGGTAGCCGAGCCGGTTCATCCCGGAGTTCATCTTCAGCTGGATGTCGATCGGTTGCCGAGGCTTCGCGGCGATCAGCAGGTCGAGCTGCGCGTCGCAGTGCACGGCCACCGTCAGCCGGTAACGATCGGCCAGTTCGACGTCGGCCGGCTCGAAGATGCCTTCGAGCAGCAGCACCGGCTTGTCCCAGCCGAGTTCCCGCACGCGCACGGCTTCGTCGAGATCGAGCAGCGCGATGCCGTCGGCGGCCGCGAGGCCCGGATAGATCCGCTCGATCCCGTGACCGTAGGCGTTGGCCTTGATCACGGCCCATACGCGCGATTGCGCGGCGGTGCGGCGGATGAAGTCGAGGTTGTGGCGGACGGCGTCGGGACGGATATGGGCGACGATGGGACGGGGCATGGGCGGGCTCGGGTCGAAAGTCGTTCGGTACGCGCGCGGCGGCGCGGGTCAGTGGCTGGTGCGATTGCGCACCCAGCCAGTGTTGGGCGCTATCTTATTGGTGTTCGACCAGTTTTAATTAACGTATTTATCGGCGATTTGGTGGAATTTTTTGTGCCGAATCCATGTCGACACGGCCTTCGCCAGCCTGCCTTGCCGAGTCTCGCGTCTAGAAAACCGGTGCGCGAACGGCGCGACGCAATGCTAAGCTCTGCGCGACCATGTCATTGATCAATGTAATCATAAAGGAGGGGGACTTTGATGACGACGTCCCAGCTGTGCCTGTTCATCGCGGCGCTGTTGCCGTTCCCGATGACGTTCCTGGCCAAGGCCCGCAAGGGTTACGACAACCACACGCCGCGCGAGTACCTCGCGAAGCTCGAAGGCTGGCGCGCGCGGGCGCAGGCCGCGCACCAGAATGCGTGGGAAGCGCTGGCGCTGTTCACGGCCGGATTGGTCGTCGCATGGCACAACGGCGCGAATGCGCACCACGTCGACCAGCTCGCGATGGGGTTCGTCGCGATTCGCGTCGTCTATGCGCTGATGTACCTGCTGAACTGGGCGTCGCTGCGTTCGCTCGTGTGGTCCGGCGGGATGGCGTGCGTCGTCGCGCTGTTCTTCGCGACGCCGTGACGCGGTAGCGAACCGGCGATGCCTGCGCCCGCTGTGCGCGCGGGCGCGCTACGCACCGCCCGCGTCGCGCGCGTGACTGTCGTTGGATGCGGGCGCAACGATCTTCGCGCGCTGGAGCGGCGGGGCATCGGCTTCGCGGCGCAGGAACGCGATCAACGGATCGAGCAGCCGGTGCCGCGCCGACGGACTGCGGCGCAGCACGAAGCGCCACGACGCATCGCGCTCGAGGCCCGGCACCAGCGGCACGAGGCGGCCGCTGCGCAGTTCGGGCTCGATCAGCGGCACACGGCCGAGCGCGATGCCCGCGCCGCCCACGGCCGCGCCGATCACCTGGCTGAAACTGCTGTAACGGACGATCTTCGTCTCGAAGTCGTCCGGCAGGCCGAAGTGCACGGCCCAGTTGCGCCAGTCGATCTCGGGGCTGTCCTCGTGCATCTCCTGCAGCAGCCGCGAGCGGCACACGTACCCGGATGCGTACGGGAACAGCTCGGGGCTGCACACCGGAAACACGGTCTCCCGCATCAGGATGTCGTCGTCGGCGCGCAGCCGGTGCGCGGGCACGTGCACGATCGCGAGATCGACGCCGCTGCGCGCGAAATCCGGTTCGTCGTCGACCACGACCGCATGCAGCGGCGTGTCGGGATGAAGCGACGAGAATTCCGCGAGGCGGCGCGCGAGCCACATCGACGAAAACGGCGCGTTGGCGGACACCGTCAGCCGTTGCGCGGTGGTGCCGCGAATCTCGGCGCACGCGTCGGTCAGCTTCGACAGCGCATCGCTGACGGCCGGCAGCAGGCGGGCGCCCGCTTGCGTGAGGCCGATGCCGCCGAGCCCCGTGCTGCGTTCGAGCAGGCGGGCACCCAGCGATTCCTCGAGCGCGCGGATCTGGTGACTGATCGCGCTCGTCGACACGTTCAGCTCGGCCGCCGCGCGTGCGAACCCGCCGAGGCGGACGGCCGCCTCGAAAGCACGCAGCGCGCTGAGGGGTGGGAGGTGCGACATGCGGGGTATTGTAGTTGACTCAACACCCGTTGAAAAATCATCTTTTGCCGCGCGTCGGGGGCGCGGGTAGCCTTGGTCCGGTCAATCGAACCGCAACGAAAAAACCGACCGGAGGGCTTCATGTATTTCGACCGACGACTATGGGCGATGATGGCGGGATTGCGCTGGCGGGTTGCCGCCGCGGTCGCGCTCGGGCTGCTCGCGATGGGTGTCGGCATCCTCCGGTTCGTGTTTCTCGGCCGTGTGCTCGCGCTCGTCTTTGCTGGCGCGCCGGCGCGCGATATCGCCGAAACCGTCGTTGCAACCGCGGCCTGCGTGCTGCTGCGCGCATGGCTCGACCATCGCCGCACGGTGCTCGCGCAGCAGACGGCCGGGCGCGTGCAGTCCGCGCTGCGCGCGCGGCTGTTCGACCGGATCGCGACGCTCGGCCCCGCATGGTTCAGCGGCGAGCGCACGGGCGGCGTGATGCTGGCCGTCGTCGACGGCGTCGAGCAGCTGCAGACCTTCTTCGGCGTCTACCTGCCGCAGCTCGTGATCGCCGCGTGCGCGCCGGTGATGATCTTCACGGTGCTCGCATGGTGGGACGTGCCGACGGCCGCGATCCTGCTGGTCGCCGCGCTCGTCACGCTCGCGCTGCCGCAACTCGTGCATCGCGCCGACCGGCGCGCGGCGCTCGCACGCTCGGCCGCGTTCAAGGCGTTCGGCGAGGAGTTTCTCGACGCGGTGCAGGGCCTGCCGACGCTGAAGGCGTTCGGGCAGAGCGGCGCGTTCGGCGCGAAGCTGGCGGCGAAGGCGCGCGCGCTGTCCGACAGCACGTTCTGGGTGCTCGCGCTCGGGCTGCTGACGCGGCTCTTCACCGATCTCGGCACCGGCCTCGGCGCGGCGGCGGCGATCGCGGTCGGCGCATGGCGCGTGCGCCACGGCGACATGAGCCTCGAGGCGCTGCTGATCGTGCTGATGGCCGGCAGCGAAATCTTCCGGCCGCTGCGCGACCTGCGCGGCGTGCTGCACCAGGGGATGATCGGCCAGTCGGCGGCGAACGCGATTCACGCGCTGCTCGATGCGGGCAGCGACACGCCGGCTGCCGCGGCGCCGCGCGTGCCGCACCTGCGGCCGGAGATCGTGTTCGACGGCGTCAGCTTCGCGTATCCGGGGCGTCGCGCGGATGCCCATGCGGCGCTGGGCTTCACGGTGCGCGAAGGCGAGACGGTCGCGATCGTCGGCCCGAGCGGCGCGGGCAAGTCGACCATCGTGCGCCTGCTGCTGCGCCAGCACGATGCGCAGGGCGGCACGATCCGCATCGGCGGGCACGACGTGCGCACGCTCGACGCCGATCAGGTGCGCGAGATGATCGCGGTGGTCGCGCAGGACGCGACGCTGTTCGACGGCAGCGTCGCCGACAACCTGCGGCTCGGCCGGCCTGATGCGAGCGACGCGGACATGATCGCGGCCGCGCGAGCCGCCAACGCGCACGATTTCATCTCGGCGCTGCCCGACGGCTATGCGACGCGCATCGGCGAACGCGGGCTGATGCTGTCGGGCGGCCAGCGCCAGCGGATCGCGATCGCGCGCGCGCTGTTGCGCGATGCGCCGATCCTGCTGCTCGACGAGGCGCTGTCGTCGGTCGATGCGGAAAACGAAGCGCTGATCCAGCAGGCGCTCGACCGGCTCACGCGCGGGCGTACGACGCTCGTGCTCGCGCACCGGCTGTCCAGCGTGATCGGCGCCGATCGCATCCTGGTGCTCGACCAGGGGCGGGTGGTCGACGCGGGCACGCACGCGGAACTGATCGCGCGCGACGGCCCGTATCGCCAGCTGATGGGGCCGCAGCTGGAGGCCGCCGCCGAAGCCGTCGGCACGGCCGCGATGGCCGGCGGCGCGGGCGTGCGTGCTGCATCGGGCCCGCAGGTCAGGCCGCTGAACGACGACGCGGCGACGATCGGCTGGCCCGAAACGTTGCGCGCGCTGCTGCGCTTCGTCGGTCCGTGGAAGGGCAAGGTCCTGTTGACCGTGCTGTTCGGGATCGGTCGCGTGCTCGCGTTCATCGGCGTCGGCGTGATTGGTGCGCGGGTGGTCGGCGGCGTGTCGGACGGACACGCGAACGGCGCGCTCGTCGCGGCGCTGCTGGTCGTCGCGCCGGTCGCGGCGGTGCTGCACTGGCTCGAATCGTGGCTCGCGCACGACATCGCGTACCGGCTGCTCGCCGAGATGCGCATCGCGCTGTTCGCGACGCTCGAACGGCTCGCGCCGGCCGGTTTGCTGCGGCGCCGTTCCGGCGATCTGGTCGCGCTCGCGACGCAGGACGTCGAGACCGTCGAATACTTCTATGCGCATACGCTCGCGCCCGCGTTCGTCGCGGTGCTGGTGCCGGCCGGCGTGCTGGTGCTGCTCGCGTCGGTCGCATGGCCGCTCGCGCTGGTGTTGCTGCCGTTCCTGCTGTGGGCCGGGCTGGCGCCCGTGCTGGCGCGGCGCGACGTCGACCGGCTCGGCACCGGCGCACGCGAGGCGCTCGGCCTGCTCGGCGCGCACCTGACCGAAACGATCCAGGGGCTCGCGGAACTGACCGCGTTCCAGGCACTCGCGCGCCGGCGTGCCGCGTTCGTCGCGCAAGCCGACGCGTACCGGCAGCAGCGCGCGAAGCTGCTCGACGATCTGTCGGCGCAGAGCGCCGCGCTCGAAGTCGCGAGCGGGCTCGGCGGGCTGGCCGTCGCGGCGCTCGGTGCGCTGCTGTGCGCGCGCGGCTGGTTCGCGCATGAAGCGTTGCCGCTGCTGGTGCTGGTCGCGGTGGCCGCGTTCATGCCGGTGGCCGAGATCGGCCAGGTCGCGCGACAGCTGGCCGACACGATTGCATCGACGCGGCGCTTGCGCGCGCTCGAGAAGGAGCCGGTGACGGTCGTCGACGGCGCGCATGCGCTGTCCGGCGACGCGACCGTGCGATTCGAGGACGCGGGCTTCACGTACCCGGGCCGCGGCGTGCCGGCGATCGATCGCGTGAGTTTCGAGGTGCCGCCCGGCAGCACGGTCGCGCTGGTGGGCGCATCGGGCGCCGGCAAGTCGACCGTCGCGAGCCTGCTGCTGCGCTTCTGGGATCCGCAGCACGGGCGCGTGACGCTCGGCGGCGTCGACCTGCGCGATCTGCGGCTCGACGATCTGCGCCGGCACATCGCGCTGGTTGCGCAGGATACCTATCTGTTCAACGACACGCTCGAAGCGAATATCCGGCTCGCGGCGCACGATGCATCGGACGAGGACGTCCGGCGCGCGATCGACCACGCGGCGCTGGGCGCATTCGTCGCGCGGTTGCCCGACGGGCTCGCGACGCGGGTCGGCGAGCGCGGCGTGCAGCTGTCCGGCGGACAGCGCCAGCGCGTCGCGATCGCCCGTGCGTTCCTGAAGGATGCGCCGGTGCTGATCCTCGACGAAGCGACGTCGCACCTCGACACGATCAGCGAGCAGCAGATCCGCGCGGCGCTGGAGGATCTGATGGCACAGCGGACGTCGATCATCATCGCGCATCGGCTGTCGACCGTGCGCAACGCGGACACGATCCTCGTGCTCGAGCACGGCAGGATCATCGAGGCGGGAACGCATGCGGCGCTGATCGCGCGGCAGGGTGCGTATGCGCGGCTGGTTTCGCATCAGGCGAGCGGGGTGGCGGCGTAACGGATGTCGTGTTGAAGTCATGCCGGGCGGCGTTGCCGCTCGCGATTCATTCCGTTCGTTGAGCGGCGGCGGTTGCCGGCAAATACCGCTCGCCCGCCCCATTCCCGAGTCCAGGCCCCGCCGCCGCTCCCGCTGTCATTCCCCCGCCTTTTCCTCTGACCAATCCCGCCCGTCCCGCGCGGGTTTGTCTCGATGCAATTACTTGTTGCGCGTTTTTTTGTTGTCGTAGTATCCGTGTTGACAACACTTGTTGCACTAAGGTCTAATTCAACATCGCATGTTGCGGTGCGGCTTGATGTCGTCGTTCCCCGGCCAGCCGGCCGGTTACATCGCTCAACCATGCGGAGAAAAGCCATGAGTCGCCGTTCCTTCCTGAAAGCCGTCGCGGTGGTCGCCGCGCTCGGCGCCAGCATCGCGCACGCGGACACCAAGACGCTCGTCGTCGGGACCGATACGTCGTTCATGCCGTTCGAGTTCAAGCAGGGCGACAAGTACGTCGGCTTCGATCTCGACCTGTGGGCGGAGATCGCGAAGGACCAGGGCTGGAAATACACGATCCAGCCGATGGATTTCGCGGGCCTGATCCCGGCGCTGCAGACGCAGAACATCGACGTCGCGCTGTCGGGGATGACCATCAAGGAAGAGCGCAAGAAGGCGATCGACTTCTCCGCGCCGTACTACGACAGCGGGCTCGCGGCGATGGTGCAGGCCGACAACACGTCGATCAAGTCGATCGACGACCTGAACGGCAAGGTGATCGCCGCGAAGACGGGCACCGCGACGATCGACTGGATCAAGGCGCACCTGAAGCCGAAGGAGATCCGCCAGTTCCCGAACATCGACCAGGCGTACCTCGCGCTCGAGGCCGGCCGCGTCGACGCGGCGATGCACGACACGCCGAACGTGCTGTTCTTCGTGAACAACGAAGGCAAGGGCAAGGTGAAGGTCGCGGGCCAGCCGGTGAGCGGCGACAAGTACGGGATCGGCTTCCCGAAGGGCAGCCCGCTCGTGCCGAAGGTCAACGCGTCGCTCGTGAAGATCAAGTCCGACGGCCGCTACGCGCAGATCTACAAGAAGTGGTTCGGCGCCGAGCCGCCGAAGCTGTGAGCGTGACGGCGCAACAGGGCGCGGCCGGGCGGCCGCGCCGGTCTTGAATCGAACGGGGAGCGACACGTGAATTTCGATTGGTCGGCGATCTGGGCGGCGTTGCCGGACCTGATGGACGGGGTCCGGTTGACGGTGTTCATCGCATTTTTCGGGCTGGTGGGCGGGTTCGTCGTCGGGATGATCGCGGGCATGTTCCGCGCATACGGACCGAAGGCGATGAACGTGCTCGCACAGGTTTATATTGAACTGATCCGCGGCACGCCGATCGTCGTGCAGGTGATGTTCCTGTACTTCGCGCTGCCGCTGCTCGCGCATATCCGCATCGACGGCCTGACGGCCGCGATCATCGCGATCACGGTGAATTCCGGCGCGTATCTCGCGGAAGTGGTGCGCGGCGCGCTGCTGTCGATCCCGAAGGGGCTGACGGAAGCGGGGCTCGCGATGGGCCTGTCGATGCCGCGCGTGCTGCTGAAGGTGGTCGGGCCGCTCGCGTTCCGGCGGCTGATTCCGCCGCTCGGCAACCAGTGCATCGTGAGCCTGAAGGACACGTCGCTGTTCATCGTGATCGGCGTCGGCGAACTGACGCGCAAGGGGCAGGAAATCATTGCCGGCAATTTCCAGGCCGTCGAAATCTGGACCGCGGTGGCCATCATCTACCTGATGCTGACCGGCGCGATGACGCTGACGCTGCGGCTCGTCGAAAAGCGCATGAGGATCCTATGAGCATGATCGAATTCCAGAACGTGTCGAAGAGCTTCGGCCATGTGCCGGTGCTGAAGCACATCGACCTGAAGATCGACGCGGGCGAAGTCGTGGTCGTGATCGGTCCGTCGGGCTCGGGCAAGTCGACGATGTTGCGCTGTATCAACGCGCTCGAGAAAATCACCGGCGGCGAGCTGCTGGTCGACGGCCAGAGCGTGCGCGGCAACGCGTCGACGATTCGCAACATCCGGCTCGAGGCCGGCATGGTGTTCCAGCAGTTCAACCTGTTTCCGCAGATGACCGCGCTCGAGAACGTGATGTTCGGGCCGATGCAGGTGCGCGGCGCGTCGCGCGCCGACGCGCGCGACCAGGCGATGGCGCTGCTCGACAAGGTGGGCCTCGAATCGCGCGCGAATCATTACCCGTCGGAGCTGTCGGGCGGCCAGCAGCAGCGTGTCGCGATCGCGCGTGCGCTCGCGATCCGGCCGCGGCTGATGCTGTTCGACGAGCCGACGTCGGCGCTCGATCCGGAATTGCGCCACGAAGTGCTGAAAGTGATGCAGGATCTCGCCACCGAAGGGATGACGATGATCGTCGTCACGCACGAGATCGGCTTCGCGAAGCGGGTCGGCACGCGGCTCCTGTTCATGGATCAGGGCGGCATCGCCGAGGACGGCCATCCGGTCGACCTGATCGACCGGCCGCCGACACCGCGCCTGAAGGAATTCCTGAAACACGTGTCCTGAACGAAACCGAATTGCCCGACATGCCGCTTTCCCTTTCCCCCGTCATCGCCGGCACGCCGTTCGACATCGGCGTGCGTCTCGGCGAGCTTGCCCGCCCCGTGTTCGATGCGTACATGCAGCAGAGCAGCGCATGGCAGGCCGTGCGCCGCTGGCGCGGCCATCCGTTCGTCGCCGCGCTGCGGCAGGCCGCGCTGGCCGCGTACCCCGACCTCGTCGCGGAACTGGACGGGATCGCGGCGGGCGTCGGCTGGCCGGCGGAGGACATCTTCCTGTGGAACTGCCGCGGCGAACTGATCCACAACGCGCCGGACGGCTGCACGACGCTCGCCGGGCGCGACGCGCACGGCACGCGCTGGATCGCGCACAACGAGGACGGCGATCCGTACCTGCGCGAGCGTTGCCTGCTGGTCGACGTGCAGCCGCAGGGCAAGCCGGGCTTCATCAGCTTCTATTACCCGGGCTCGCTGCCGGGCCATACGTTCGCCGCGAACCGCGCGGGCATCGCGCAGGCGATCAACAACCTGCGGATCCGCACGCCGGCGGCCGGCGTGCCGCGGATGATCCTCGCGCGTGCGGTGCTCGATGCGACGTCGCTCGACGCAGCCGCCGACGTGCTGCGCACCCATGCGCGCGCGAGCGGCTTTCACCACACGCTCGGCGCGACCGGCGATACGCGGCTCTTGAGCATCGAGGCGAGCGTCGCGCGCTGTTCGGTCGTCGACGTTTCGCAACTCAGCGGCCACGCGAATCATCTCGTGCATCCGGGCTGCGAGGCCGAAGCGCAGATCGTCACGCAATCGTCCGGCGATCGCCAGCGGCGCGTCGATGCGCTGACGCCGGAAATCGATGCGGTCGACGAAGCTGCGCTGCTGCGCGTGCTCGGCGATCGCGCACCGGAAGGGCTGCCGATCTATCGCGACGATCCGGCCGATCCCGACGACGAAAACACGCTGGCGACCGCCGTGTTCGCGATTCGCGACACCGCGATCGACTTCACCGTTCATCAACACGGCACGCAGCGCTTCGCGACGCGCATCGTGCCGTCCGCGCACGCGCCCCGCGCGTCCTGACCATGAGGCAACGCATGACGACCGTTTTCCATCGCGCTCCGCGCGCCACCTTGCCCGTCGCCGTCGCAGGCGACGGCATCGAGATCATCGATTCGACCGGCAAACGCTATATCGACGCATGCGGCGGCGCGGCCGTGTCGTGTCTCGGGCACAGCCACCAGCGCGTGATCGATGCGATCAAGCGGCAGGCGCAGCAACTGCCGTATGCGCATACGTCGTTCTTCACGACCGAAGTGGCCGAGGAGCTGGCCGACCGGCTCGTCGAGGCCGCGCCGGCCGGCCTCGAACACGTGTATTTCGTGTCGGGCGGATCGGAGGCGGTCGAAGCCGCATTGAAGCTTGCGCGCCAGTATTTCGTCGAAAAGGGCGAGCCGCAACGCCGCCATTTCATCGCACGCCGCCAGAGCTATCACGGCAACACGCTCGGCGCGCTCGCGATCGGCGGCAACGCATGGCGGCGCGAGCCGTTCCTGCCGCTGCTGATCGAAGCGCACCACGTGAGCCCGTGTTATGCGTATCGCGACCAGCAGGCGGGAGAAACCGACGAAGCGTATGCGCAGCGCCTGGCCGGCGAACTGGAGCAGAAGATCGTCGAACTCGGCGCGGAAAACGTCGCGGCGTTCGTCGCGGAGACGGTGGTCGGTGCGACGGCCGGCGCGGTGCCGCCGGTGCGTACCTACCTGAAGAAGATCCGCGCGGTGTGCGACAAGTACGGCGTGCTGCTGATTCTCGATGAAATCATGTCGGGGATGGGGCGTACCGGTTACCTGTTCGCATGCGACGAAGACGGAGTCGCGCCCGACCTGCTGACGATCGCGAAAGGGCTCGGCGCGGGTTACCAGCCGATCGGCGCGACGCTTGTGAGCGATCGCATCTACCGGACGATCGTCGACGGCTCGGGCTTCTTCCAGCACGGCCACACGTATCTCGGCCACGCAACCGCCTGTGCGGCCGCGCTCGAAGTGCAGCGCGTGATCGCCGAAGAGAAGCTGCTCGACAACGTGAAGGCGCGCGGCGAGCAACTGCGGGCGTCGCTGCGCGAGCAGTACGGTGCGCATCCGCATGTCGGCGACGTGCGCGGCCGCGGGCTGTTCGTCGGCGTCGAGCTCGTGCGCGATCGCGACAGCAAGGCGACGTTCGATCCCGCGCTGAAGCTGCATGCGGCGGTCAAGCGCGAGGCGATGCAGCGCGGCCTGATGGTGTATCCGATGGGCGGCACGATCGACGGCGTGCACGGCGATCACATCCTGGTCGCACCGCCGTTCGTCTGCACCGCGCAGCAGATCGACACGATCGTCGAGCGACTGTCCGGCGCGATCGACGCGGCACTCGCGTCGGCCGGCGCGTGAATCACGACCTCACCGAATCCTCGCCATGACAGACAGACTGCCTCCCTTCGATCCCGCATCGGCCACCGACGAGCAGAAGGCCGTGCTCGCCGAGATCCTCAGCGGCCCGCGCGGCAACCTGAACGGGCCGTTCCTCGGCTGGATCGCGAGCCCCGAGCTTGCGCAGCACGCGCAGCGGCTCGGCGCGTTCTGCCGCTATCGCACGGGTTTGCCGCTGCGGCTGTCGGAACTCGCGATTCTCGTGACGGCCGCGCGCTGGCGCTCGCAGGCCGAGTGGCACATCCACCATCCGATCGCGCTCGATGCCGGCGTGCCGGCCGCGACGGCCGAAGCGATCCGCTGTGGCGTCGAGCCGGCATTCGAATCGGACGACGATGCGCTGATCCATGCGTTCGCGACCGAGCTGTACGACATGCGGCGCGTGAGCGACGCGACGTTCGCGCGCGCGCAGGCGCGATTCGGCCACGAGACCGTGGTGAACCTCGTCGCGCTGCTCGGCTATTACGCGCTCGTGGCGATGACGCTCAACACGTTCGGTATGCGCGCTGACGGACAAACTGAGTTACCGTTTCCGGAATAATCGCCGCATGCGCGCGGGTCGGCAGCATGCCGCGCGCGCATTCCGGTTGCGTCGAAAAGCCCGTCGGCACGGGCTTTTCGGTGTGCCGGCATGATTCGATCGGCATCCTCTTTGCGTCTTGCCGACGCACCTCGCACCGCCTGCGCTTCAGCGCAGGAAATTTTTCCCGTACCTAGAATTCCGTAAAACAATTTACGGGGAAAATATCGATGCGCTGGGTCCTGTTGATCGTGTTCATTGCGTGTGTCGTCCATACGCACCGGCGCGGCAAGGTTCGGCACAGGTTGTTCAGGCAACTATCCGATCACTCGACCTTCACCGCGCCGCTGAACTGCTTTTCCTACGCGTTCTCGTCGGTGCCGACCACGCCGTTTCTCGACACGCGGCACTTTCCGGAACTCGCCGTGCTGCAGCGCGAATGGCGGACCTTGCGCGACGAGGCGCTCGCGTTGCGAGATGCCAGCCGGATCAAGGCGTCGGGCGAGTACAACGACATCGGCTTCAATTCGTTCTTTCGCAACGGCTGGAAGCGCTTCTATCTGAAGTGGTACGACGCGCCGCATCCGTCCGCGCAGGCGCTGTGTCCGCGCACGGTCGAGATTCTGTCGCGGATTCCGTCGATCAAGGCCGCGATGTTCGCGCAGTTGCCGCCGGGCGGCAAGCTCGGCCTGCATCGCGATCCGTATGCGGGCTCGCTGCGCTACCACCTCGGGCTGGACACGCCGAACGACGACGCGTGCCGGATCGTCGTCGACGGCGAGTCGTATGCGTGGCGCGACGGCGAGGCCGTGATGTTCGACGAGACCTATCTGCACTGGGCCGAGAATCGCACCGCGCACGATCGCGTGATCCTGTTCTGCGACATCGACCGCCCGATGAAATATCGTTGGGCGCAGCGCATCAACGATGCGTTCGGGCAACTGCTGATGCGCGCGGCCGCGTCGCCGAACGAAACGGGCGACCGCACGGGCGGGCTCAATCATGCATTCAAGTACCTGTATGCGATTCGCCGCGCCGGCAAGCGGCTGAAGGCGTGGAATCGCACCGTGTACTACGTCGTCAAGTGGGCGCTGTTCGGCGGGATCGCGGTCGCGATCTTCTGCATCTGAAGGCGGAAGGCAGACGGTGCCCAACCGTCAGACGATAGGGCGCGCAGCATCGTATGGCCTCCGCGCTCTTGGGGTCGACGTCAATGCAACCAATTGTATTCGTGCGGGATCATGCGCGAACGCACGCGTATCATGGCTTGTTCACGTCGATTGGATCGGTGAGCAAGCATGACTCGTACCCGTAAGACATTGATGATCGCCGGCGGTCTGCTGGTTGCCGCGGCAGGCAGCGGCTACGTGATGCTCCTGCGTGCGGACCACCGCGCGATCGCGGAAGCCGGCATCGGCGATGCCGCAGCACCTGCCGCCGCCGTGACCGCGGCGAACGACGGTCACACCGCACAAGGCACGATCGCGCCGCCCGCGCCCGTCGCCGTCCCGTCCGCGCATGTGGACGAGGCGGTGCCGCAACCCGCGGCCGTAGCGCCGCCTGCCGCGGCCGCTGCGCGTACGAATGCGGCACCGGCCTCCGCCGCCGTAGCGCCGGTCATCGCCGCACCGGCGAAACCGGTGAAACCGAGTGCGCCGCCACCGACCGTCCACGTCGTGACGGTCGAGCCGGAGGATGCGACCCCGCCGAAGGCCAAGCCCGCGCAATCTGTACAAGCGCCGGTACAAGCAGCGCAATCGGCCCAGCCGGCGCAATCGACGCAATCGGCGCCGCCGGCCCAGGCCGCGCAGGCAAGCCGGCCGAGCCAGCAGGCGGCGTATCAGCCTCCGCAGCACGCGGCGCGCAAACGCGACGGGCTCGAGCGACACGCGGCAGCACCGTCCGCCATGAAATCCGAAACCCCGGAAACCGCTGCGCTCGTGCGTGAATCGGCGAAGCTGGATCCGTCGTTGCCGGCGCCGCAATACGTGGCGACACCGAGCGGCGATCGGCAGCACACGTCGGCGGGGGCGAATTCGGTCGCTGCCGCGATGACCGACCAGCTGGTCAGGCAGTCGAGCAATATCAAGGCGCCTGCGCCGGCGAACGCCGGGCCCGGTGCGACCCAGTGAGCAGGGCGCCGCAGCGCGCGCGCCGTGCTGCTCCGCACCGGATGAAAAAGAGCCCCGCACGCCGACCAGGGCATGCGGGGCCAAGAGAGACGAACCTGTGCGGTGCGTCGCGCGTTACGCGGCGATCGCTTCTTCGGCCTGCGGCGCGTCGGCCGTAGCCGGCGTCGCGTCCTGCCGGATCAGGTAATCGAACGCGCCGAGCGATGCCTTCGCGCCTTCGCCCACCGCGATCACGATCTGCTTGAACGGCACCGTCGTCACGTCGCCGGCGGCGAACACGCCCGGCACCGACGTCGCACCGCGCGCATCGACGACGATCTCGCCGTGCTTCGACAGTTCGACCGTGCCCTTCAGCCACTCGGTGTTCGGCACGAGGCCGATCTGCACGAACACGCCTTCGAGATCGACGCGCTTCGTTTCGCCCGAACGCAGATCCTTGTAGACGAGCCCGTTCAGCTTGCTGCCGTCGCCGGTCAGCTCGGTCGTCTGCGCCTGCGTGACGATCGTCACGTTCGGCAGGCTGCGCAGCTTGCGCTGCAGCACTTCGTCCGCGCGCAGTTGCGCACCGAATTCGATCAGCGTGACGGCTTTCACGATGCCGGCCAGGTCGATCGCGGCCTCGACGCCCGAGTTGCCGCCGCCGACCACCGCGACGCGCTTGCCCTTGAACAGCGGGCCGTCGCAGTGCGGGCAGTACGCGACTCCGCGGTTGCGGTATTCGCGCTCGCCCGGCACGTTGATTTCGCGCCAGCGCGCGCCGGTCGCGAGGACGATCGTCTTCGCCTTCAGCACCGCGCCGTTCGCCAGGCGGATCTGATGCACGTCGCCCGGAATCAGCGCGTCGGCGCGCTGCACGTCCATGATGTCGACGTCGTACTGCTTCACGTGCTGCTCGAGCGCCGCGGCGAACTTCGGCCCTTCGGTTTCCTGGACCGACACGAAGTTCTCGATCGCCATCGTGTCGAGCACCTGGCCGCCGAAACGCTCGGCGACGACGCCCGTCGCGATGCCCTTGCGCGCCGAGTAGATTGCCGCGGCCGCACCGGCCGGGCCGCCGCCGACGATCAGCGTGTCGAACACCGGCTTGTTCTCGAGCGACTTCGCGGCGCGCTCGCCGGCACCCGTGTCGAGCTTCGCGAGGATTTCCTTCACGCTGCTGCGGCCCTGGCCGAACGATTCGCCGTTCAGGAACATCGTGGGCACGGCCATGATCTGGCGCGCGTCGACTTCGTTCTGGAACAGCGCGCCGTCGATCGCGACGTGGCGGATGCGCGGGTTGATCAGCGACATCACGTTCAGCGCCTGCACGACCTCCGGGCAGTTCTGGCACGACAGCGAGAAATACGTCTCGAACGCGTAGTCGCCGTCGAGCGCGCGGATCTGTTCGATCACGTCGTCGTCGAGCTTGACCGGATGGCCGCCCGTCTGCAGCAGCGCGAGCACGAGCGACGTGAATTCATGGCCCATCGGGATGCCGGCGAAGCGGATGCCGGCCGGCTTGCCGGGTTCGCCGATCGAGAACGACGGCTTGCGCTCGGCATCGTCGCGGCGTTCGGTCACGGTCACGCGCGACGTCAGCGACGCAATCTCGTTCAGCAGCGCAAGCAGTTCCTGCGATTTCGCGCTGTCGTCGAGCGACGCGACGAGTTCGATCGGGCGCGTGATCTTTTCGAGGTACGCTTTCAGTTGGTTCTTGAGATTGGCGTCGAGCATGGCGTTTCGGATTCCGTATTGATTTGGCTGCTCGGGCACGTCGTGCCGGAGGAGGGTGCGGGCCGCGCGAGGCGGCGGCCCGGCTGGGTGCTCGTTGGGCGCCTCGAGCGAGGCGCGCCGGGCGACCCTTAGATCTTGCCGATCAAGTCGAGCGACGGGGTCAGCGTTTCCGCACCCGGCGTCCACTTGGCCGGGCACACTTCACCCGGGTGCGCCGCGATGTATTGCGCGGCCTGCACCTTGCGCAGCAGTTCGCCTGCGTCGCGGCCGATGCCGTTGTCGTGGATTTCGCACAGCTTGATCTCGCCTTCCGGGTTGATCACGAACGTGCCGCGCAGCGCCATCCCTTCTTCCTCGATCAGCACGTCGAAGTTGCGCGACAGCGTGAGCGTCGGGTCGCCGATCATCGGGTACTTGATCTTGCCGATCGTGTCCGACGTGTCGTGCCAGGCCTTGTGCGTGAAGTGCGTATCGGTCGACACGCCGTAGATTTCGACACCCAGCTTCTGGAATTCCGCGTAGCGGTCGGCGAGGTCGCCCAGCTCGGTCGGGCAGACGAACGTGAAGTCGGCCGGGTAGAACACGACGACGGACCACTTGCCCTTGAAGTTCTCTTCGGTCACGGGCACGAAATCGCCGTTGTGGTATGCGGTTGCCTTGAACGGTTTGATTTGGGTGTTGATGATCGGCATCTTGCGGGTTCCTTTGCTTGGGTGTTGATGAAGTGTTGCCAGTATCCGGGTTCACCCTTGGTTTGTGAAATTGCTTGTTTCAATCCGCGGCATCGCGAATTTCTATCTGCATCCGGCCCCGTCGCGGCGGCCCGTCCGGGCGTCCCGTGCCATCCGGGCCGGGCCTTCCGGCGGATTTCGGCCGGAAGGCGCTTCTGACACATTGGGCGTGCGGGTGGGCGCGGCGCCGGGCGACGGTGCCGCGCCCCGCGCAAGGGTCCGGCGCCCGTTCTGCACGAACGGCCGCGCGGTCGTTCGATACTCCCCGTCCCACTGCCGCCATGAACCTCTTTTCCGGACGCGCCGCGTGCGCGCTGCTTGCCTGGTTCCGCGAGTTCGTCCCCGAGCGGCGATGCCTGCATCGGCTCTTGCGCCGTGCGGCCTGCGTACTCGTGACCGTGTCGTGCGCCGCGCCGGCGCTGGCCCTCGATGCGTCCGCGCCGGCGGCGCCCGCAGCGGTGACGGCACCCGCCACCACGGCGACCGGGCTCGTGCAGATGCCCGACGGCCGGCTGCTCGCGCCGGAGTTCGCCCGCATCGTCACGCGAGGCACGCTCGTCGTCGCGGTGCTCGGCGTCGATCAGCCGCCGTTCTTCATGTCGCGCAACGGCGCATTGGCGGGCGTCGACATCGACCTCGCCGACGAGCTCGCCAGAAAGCTCGGCGTGCCGGTGCAGTTCGACCGCGATGCGCGCACGTTCGACGACGTCGTGCATCTGCTCGCGACTGGGCAGGCCGACGTCGCGATCAGCAAGCTGTCGCGTACGTTGCCGCGGGCGCAGGTGGTGCGCTTCAGCACGCCGTACATCAGCCTGCGGCGCGCGCTGCTGATCAACCGCGTCGGCTTCGCCGAACTCGCGAAAGGGCGGCCGCTGCCCGAAGTCGTGCGCGACTATCGCGGCACGATCGGCGTCGTCGCGGGGTCCGCCTACGCCGAATACGCGCGCAACGATTTCCCGGCCGCGCGGGTGCGCACCTATCCGAGCTGGCCGGCGACGCTCGACGCGCTGAACGCCGGCGCGGTCACGGCCGTGTATCGCGACGAGCTCGCGATCAAGCGCGTGATGCAGGACGACCCGACCGCGCCGATCCGGCTGCGCGTCGCGACCTTCGACGACCTCACCGACGCGCTTGCCGTCGGCGTGCCGGTGTCCATGCCGACGCTGCTTGCGTTCGTCAACCAGTTCCTGGCCGAGCGCAACAAGCGGCTCGACGTGAAATCCCTGCTCGATGCGATGGGTCACTGACATGAACATGAACGAGAACATCAGGATCACACCACGCATCGAGCGGCTGCATGCGCTCGCGATCCATCCGTTGACGGTCTTCGGCAGCCTCGCGCTCGGCATCGTGGCGGGCGTGTTGTGGCCGGCGGCCGCACCGCAATTCGACTACGTGGGCGAGGTGTACGTCGGCCTGCTCAAGATGACGGCGCTGCCGTTCATGACGGCCGCCGTGATCTTCAGCCTGCAGCGGCTGCTGCGCGACGGCAACGCGTCGGATCTCGTGCTGCGCGTGATCACGATCTTCAGCTGCGTGTCGGTGTTCGTCGTGGCGGTCGGCGCGGTCGTGCTGGTCGCGATGCGGCCGGGCGAGCACCTGTCGACCGCGACGCTGAAGGCGTTCGGCGCGCTGGTCGGCAGCGACGGCGCGGCGAGCGATACCGTGATGACGCTGTACGGCAGCGATCCCGCGGAGAAGTCGTCGGGCCTCGCCGACATGCTGATCGCGCTGGTGCCCGGCAACTTCTTCGCGGCGCTCGCGAGCGGCGACACGCTGAAGGCGCTGGTGTTCTCGCTGTTCTTCGGGTTCGCGTCGGGGCGCGTGCCGCCCAGCATCTCGGCGGCGCTGAGCCAGACGCTGGAGACCGTCTATTGCACGTGCCAGAAGATCATGCACTGGCTCGCGTATCCGACGCCGATCGTGCTGTTCTGCGGCGGCGCCGCGCAGATCGGCACGTCGGGGTTCGGGCCGCTCGAGGCGATGGTCCGCTTCGTCGCCGCGTTCGCGGTCGTCGCGCTCGTGCTGATCGCGGCGGCGATCGTCGTGATCTGGAAGCGCTCGGGCGCGACGCTGGCCGGGACGCTCGCCGGCTTGCGCACGCCGTTCGCGATGGCGCTCGCCACGCGCAGCAGCGTGGCCTGCATGCCGAGCATGATCGAGTGCCTGGCCGACGGCTTCGGCTTCGCCCGCGCGCGCGTCGAGCTGGTCGTGCCGCTCGCCGTGTCGCTGCTGCGCGTCGGGCCGATGGTCTATTACGCGAGTGCGACGCTGTTCGTCGCGCAACTCTACGAGCGGTCGCTCGGCCCCGGCGAGCTGTGCGTCGTGCTGGTCGCGTCGGTGCTGGCCGGGTTCGCGTCGACGGGCACGTCGGGCGTCGTGACGGTGTCGCTCGCCGGCATGGTGTGCGCGGCGCTGCACCTGCCGTTCGAGGCCGCATTCGTGCTGTTCGTGGCGGTCGATCCGTTCTGCGAGATGTTGCGGACGCTGTTGCTGGTGATCGGCAACTCGGCCGTCGTATCCGCGATCTGCGCGCGGCCACCGCGCGCGTGAAGGAGACGTCATGGCGCTCGTCGGCGTACTGGGCGGAATGGGGCCGCTGGCCACGGTCGACTTCATGCATCGCGTGATGCGCCTGACGCGTGCGCGCTGCGACCAGGAGCACCTGCCGATGGTCGTCGCGAACCTGACGCAGACGCCCGATCGTTCGCGCGCGATCATCGACGGCGGGCCCGATCCGCTGCCGGCGCTGCTCGATGGCGTCGCGCTGCTGAACCGCTGCGGTGTCGACGTGATTGCGATCCCGTGCAATTCGGCGCATCACTGGTATGCGCCGCTGCGCGAACGCAGCGCGGCGCCGATCCTGCATATCGTCGATGCGTCGGTGGCCGCGTTGCCGGCCGGCGTGCGGCGCGTCGCCGTGCTCGCCACGGGCGGCACGCTGGTGTCGGGCTTCTACCAGGCGGCGCTGCGTGCGCGCGGCTTCGAACCCGTAATGCCGGACGTGGCCGCGCAGCGCGACATCGCCGCGTGCATCGCGGCGGTCAAGGCGGGGAAGATCGATGCGTCGGTGCGGTGCCTGTCGCGCGCGCTCGCGACGCTGGCGCGACGGGACGTGGGCGTCGCGGTGATGGGCTGCACGGAAATCCCGATCGCCGCGCGGGCGGTGCGCGATGCGCCGTTTGCATTGGTCGACAGCACGAACGAGCTGGCGCGCGCGACGGTCGCCTATGCGGCCGAGCGCGGATGGGGGCGGGCGGTGTGACGCGCGGCTGTCCGCCACGCATGACGGACGCCGCTCGCGCTAGATCTGATACGGCGCGCGGACGCCCGGTTCGGTGACGGGAAAATCCTTCGTGTTGCGCGATACGAGCAACAGGCCGTTCACTTGCGCCGATGCCCAGACGATCGCATCGGGCAGACGAATGCGACGTTCCTTGCGAATCGTTACGGCGCGGTTCGCCACCATGCTGTCGAGCGGGATGATGTCGAACGACGAAAGCCATGCGCGAATTGCCGCATCGTCGCGGGCCGTCGCGCCGACCATGACTTCCATCCAGGTCACCATGCTGATCGCCCGGTAGTCGTAGCGGGCCAGCTCCGCGCGCGCGGACTCCGCGCCGCCGAGATAGTCGATCAGGATGTTGGTATCGAAGAGGGCTCTTACCATTCCGCGCGCAATGCCTCCTGCCAGGCGAGCCCGTCGAGCGCACGCGCTTTCCAGAGACCGAACACGGTGTGGGCATGGGGCGGCCGTTGCTGCACCTGCACGAGGCAGGCGTCGGCCGGAAGCGCGCGGCCCGCATACCCGGCCGCGCTTTGAGTGTCGATGTGTGCTTTTACCATTCCGAACGCAATGCCTCCTGATAGGTGAGCCCGTCGACCGCGCGATCCTTCCACAGGCCGAATACGTGATCGGCATGCGCGCGCTTGTGTTGCGCGATATACGCGTCGATCGCGTCGCGAATGATCGCGGCGCGAGGGCGTTGCTCAGTCTCGACGATGGCGGCCAGTTCGTCGAGCTGGCCATTCGACAGATCGATCAGGATACGGCTCATCGCAACCTCCGATATATGATATGCATATCATATATACGCGTGCGGACGTCCGCAAGTCACCGGCTTGCCCGGCAAGCGCGCCGTTGCGCCGGCAGGCGGCGCAACGGCGGCTCAGGCGGCGATCTTCCTCAGCCAGTCGGCGAGCCGTCTCGCCCCGTCCGGCATGTCCGCATCCTCGCGCGTGCACAGGTAGTAGTCGCGCCCGTCGTCGAGCGCGTGGTCGAACAGCTTCACGAGTTCGCCGCTGGCCAGTTCGCGCTCGACCAGCGGCGCGCGCAGCAGCGCCGCGCCGAGATCCGCGCGCGCCGCGCTCAGCGTCAGTTGCCCGTCCTCGAACATCGGCCCCACCGCATGCGACACGTGCCGCACGCCGGCGCCTTGCAGCCAGTTGACCCAGGTGCTGCGATCCTCGTCGTGCACGAGCGGCGCCTGCTCGAGATCGGCCGGCGTGCGGAACGGCCCGTGGCGCTTCAGGAACGACGGGCTGCACATCGGCACCATCGCGCCCGGCAGCAGCCGCTCGCAGCGGTAGCCGGGCCAGTCGCCGGTGCCGAAGCGGATCGACAGGTCGGACGCGTCGCTTCGATAGTTGCGGTGATGCGCGTACAGCACGGTCACGTCGACGTCGGTGTTCTCGGCGAGGAACGCATGCAGCCGCGGGATGAACCAGCCGATGCCGAGCAGCGGAATCAGGCTGATCGTGATCTGCCGCAGCGACGACCGGTCGCGCACGAAGCGCGTCGCGCTGCGCAGCACCGAGAACGCGGCGCTGATCGAGCGGTAGTAGTCGCGCCCCTCGTCGGTGAGCGCGAGCAGCCGGCCTTCGCGCACGGTCAGCGGCGTCTGGATGAACGCCTCGAGCAGCTGCAACTGGTGGCTGACCGCGGACGGCGTGATGTCGAGCTCGTGCGCGGCCGCGGTGACCGACCCGAGACGCGCGAATGCCTCGAACGCGCGGACGGCGCGTAACGGCGGATCGTGCGGCAATTGTTCGATATTTTTCATGTGTCGAATTTTATAGAAAAATCAGGGTAAGCGACAACGTAAAAATATCCTTTATTTACAGGCTATTGCGCTATTGTGTCGGGAATGGCATAAGCATCAAACAATTGAATATTTGGGGTGAGAGTGTCAAATATTTAATATTTTTCATGTTTTGATTCGAATCCCCGAGCCCCGCACATGAAAATCGCCTTTCTTCCCGCCAGCTTCGCATTCTCCGCGGCCGCGCTGATCGCCGCCGTTCCCGCCTTCGCGCAGTCCGCACCGCAGACGATCCTGATCGGTCTCGCCGCGCCGCTCACCGGCCCGTCGGCGCGGATCGGCAAGGATCTGCAGAACGGCGCGCAACTCGCGATCGACGACGCGAACGCGAAACATCCGAGCATCGGCGGCAAGCCGGTCGTCTACAAGCTCGTCGCGGCCGACGATCAATCCGACCCGCGCACGGCCGTCGCGGTCGCGCAGCAGCTCGTCGACCAGCACGTGATCGGCGTCGTCGGCCACTGGAACACCGGTTGCAGCGTGCCGGCGTCGCGCGTCTACCGCGATGCGGGCATTGCGCAGATCGCGCCGGCGTCCACCGGCCACCAATACACGCAGCAGGGCTACGCGACGGCGTTCCGCATCATGGGTCACGACGATGCGGGCGGCAATTTCACCGGCGCCTACGCGGTGAAGACGCTGAAGGCGCAACGCATCGCGGTGATCGACGATCGCACGTCGTTCGGTGCAGGCCTCGCCGACCAGTTCATCAAGGGCGTGCAGGCGAACGGCGGCACGATCGTCGATCGCCAGTACGTGAACGACAAGACGACCGACTTCAGCGGCGTGCTGACCGCGGTCAAGGGCAAGCGCGCGGATCTCGTGTTCTTCGGCGGGCTCGACGCGCAGGCCGCGCCGATCGCGCGCCGGATGCGCCAGCTCGGCGTGAACGCGCCGCTGCTCGGCGCCGGCGGCTTCGTGAGCCAGACCTTCCTGTCGCTCGCGGGCAAGGACGGCGACGGCGTGACGGCGCTCGAACCGGGCCTGCCGCTCGACCGGATGCCGGGCGGCAAGGCGTTCGATGCCCAGTACCGCGCCCGCTTCAACGCGCCGATCGAACTGCATGCGCCGTTCGCGTACGACGCGGCGGCCACGCTGATCGCGGCCGCGCAAAAGGCCGGCACGACGCAGCCGGCGAAGCTGGTCGCGGCCGTGCGCGCGATCGACCGGCCCGGCGTGACCGGCCGGGTCGCGTTCGACGGCGAAGGCAACCTGAAGGACCCGGCATTCACGATCTACCAGGTGCGCGGCGGCAAGTGGACCGTCGTCGACGTGCTCGGCGGCGCGCACCCGGCAACGAAATAAGGACGGAGACGAACCCCATGACCGACACCACCCACGCATCCGCGGCGGCACCCGAGGACACGCGCCTCGGCATCCTCGCGCGGCGCCGCATCGAAGCGGAAATCATCAAGCCGATCTACGAGATCATGAAGCGCGAATTCGGCACCGAGCGCGCGCAGGCCGTGATCGCGGAGGCCGTGCGCGGCGCGGCCGTCGACGCGGGCCGCACGTTCGCCGCGCAGGAGCCCGACGGCACGAGCGTGCAGTCGTTCATCGCGCTGCAGGTGCTGTGGGAGAAGGACGATGCGCTCGACGTCGAGGTGCGCCGCGCGGACGACACGCACTACGACTACGACGTGCATCGCTGCAGCTACGCGGAGATGTATCACGCGATGGGGCTCGGCGAGATCGGCCACCTGCTGAGCTGCGCGCGCGACAGCTACTTCATCGAGGGTTACGACCCGCGCATCGCGCTGACGCGCACGAGCACGATCATGCAGGGCGGCAAGCGCTGCGATTTCCGCTATGCGCTGCAGGCGGCGCCGCGCGACGACACCCCGGAGGCCGGCAATGCGTGACGACCTCGCGACCGCACCGCGCGTCGACGGCGCGCGCCTGTGGGCATCGCTCGAACGCATGGCGCAGATCGGCGCGACGCCGAAGGGCGGCGTCTGCCGTCTCGCGCTGACCGACCTCGACCGCGAGTCGCGCGACCTGTTCGTGCAGTGGGCGCGCGATGCCGGTTGCACGGTGCGGGTGGACCGGATGGGCAACGTGTTCGCGCGCCGCGCGGGCCGCAATCCCGACGCCGCGCCGGTGATGACCGGCTCGCACGCCGATTCGCAGCCGACGGGCGGCCGTTACGACGGCATCTACGGCGTGCTCGGCGGCCTCGAGGTCGTGCGCGCGCTGAACGACGCGGGCATCGAGACCGAGCGCCCGATCGACGTCGTGATCTGGACCAACGAGGAAGGTTCGCGCTTCGCGCCGGCGATGATCTCGGCCGGCGTGTTCTCGGGCGTCTATTCGCTCGAATACGGGCTGTCGCGCACCGACGGCGCGGGCAGGACGATCGGCGAGGAGCTCGCGCGGATCGGCTACGCGGGCGCCGAACCCGTCGGCGGCTATCCGGTGCATGCCGCGTACGAACTGCATATCGAGCAGGGTGCGATTCTCGAACGCGCGGGCCGGACGATCGGCGTCGTGACGGCCGGGCAGGGGCAGCGCTGGTACGAGGTGACGCTCACGGGCGTCGACGCGCACGCGGGCACGACGCCGATGGAATTCCGGCGCGACACGCTGGTGGGTGCCGCGCGGATGATCGAATTCGTCGATGCGCTCGGCCGCCGCCATGCGCCGCACGCGCGCGCGACGGTCGGGATGATCGAGGCGCGGCCGAATTCGCGTAACACGGTGCCCGGCGGCTGTTTCTTCACGGTCGAGTTTCGCCATCCGGACGATGCGGTGCTCGACGAACTCGACGCGGCGCTGCGTGCGGAACTGGCGCGCGTCGCGGCCGACGCCGGGCTCGGCGCGCAGATCGAGCAGATCTTCACGTACCCGCCGGTGCCGTTCGCGCCGCGCTGCATCGACGCGGTGCGCGATGCGGCGCAGGCGCTCGGGCTGTCGCACATGGACATCGTGTCCGGCGCGGGCCACGACGCGTGCTACGTCGCGCGCGTCGCGCCGACCGGCATGATCTTCGTGCCGTGCGTCGACGGGCTGAGCCACAACGAAGCCGAGGCGATCACGCCGGAATGGTCGGCGGCGGGCGCCGACGTGCTGCTGCGTGCGGTGCTGCAAAGCGCGCAGGAACCGGGCGCGTGACGCGCACCTGACGGGCGCGGCTTACTTGCCGGCCTTGCGCCGCGCCATGTACGCGAGGTAGGCGACGATCTGGTCGAGTTCCCGGTCGCTCAACTGATCGGGCGGGAACGCCGGCATCGCGCGGCCCGGCCAGTCGCGCACCGATGCCGGGTTGCGGATGTAGCGGCGCAGCGCGGCGGGCTGGAAGTAGTCGACCGGATTCATCGGCGTGTTCAGGTCGGGGCCGGCCTGGCTGCTGCCCGCGCCGTCGACGCGGTGGCACGCGAGGCATTGCGTGACGAACAGCCGCTGGCCCGCCCGGGCCGCATCGTTCGCCGGCAACGCCGGATCGACGGCGAGCGACGGCCAGCGCGCGAGCGGCGACGATTCGATCGTGATGCGCACGATCTGATACGGCCACTGCTCGCCGCGCACCGACGACGCGTCCGGCCCGAGCCACACGAGATAGAACGGCCCCGCGCTGACCTGCTTGCCCGGCAGCTTCGGCCACGGGTGCGTGGGGTCCTCGATCGCGAGCCACGCGACGGCGCCGGCCGGCGCACGGCGGCGCGCGAGGTCCAGCGGCAGTTGCGCGGCGAAACCGTCGGCCGCGCGCGTTTCGAGCACGCCGTCCGCCGGCAGCGGCGTGTCGCCGAGCAGCGCGGCGAACGGTACCGCGCGGAACGTCATCGGCCGGCCGTACGCGATGTCGCGCGGCACGTGGATGTCCGCCGCGTCGGCGCGCGCGAGCAGCGCCTGGCGCGTCAGGACGCGAGGCGTGCCGTCGGTTTCGAGTTCGAGCGAGCCCTGGGCGGACGCGCGCGTCGCGATCAGGCACACCGTCACCAGCAACAGCGAAAACCACCGGCGCTTCAGCATTCGTTCTCCGTGGGGGCGTTCCGGCGGCGGCAGAAAGGCGAGCGCCGCGGCCGAGGGATGGAATCGGGCGACAGTCTATCCGGTACGGGCGGCGCTGGCGACTTCGGCGCGGGAGCGGGGGCGGCACGAGGAATCCGGCCCGGCTGCCGCTGCAAGTCCGACTACCGGGTGACGACCGGGTGCGGCCGATACGCGCGGGGGGATCGCACTGCGCGATTCGGGCAAAGGCGCGAACGCCCGGATCGAGCGCGTCGGGCCGGATCGACGTGCCGGGTTGCCGTCAATGCGTCGAACACTGCGCGTCGGCCTTCGGCAACGGCGTTTCCCGCGTCGTGTCGAAATCCGCTTCGCGTGCGCCGGACGGCGTCAGCGACACGAAATGCATCGTCCCGCCGGGTGCCGGGAACCCGGCGATGCCGGTCGAGCCCCACGGAATCGGCGAACGCTGCACGCCGCTCACCGACATGCCCGTCGGCGCAAGCGCGAGGGTCAGCAGCCGCCCGTCGCGGATCGGCACGTAGGCATGCGTGCCGTCGACACCGATCCCGGCCTCGCGCACCGACGCCGGCAGGCAGTCGAGCGTGGCCAGACGGCGGCCGTCCGGGTCGATCAGCATCGCGACGCCGCGATTGTCCGCCGTCGTCGTGACGACGACGAAGCGGTCGACCGCCGGCACATACGCGGACGAATAGACGTAGTACTGGATCGTGCCGTTCAGCGGCCCGAGCATGTCGAGTTTCGCCGTGACCGGATCGAACATCGCGTATTCGAGCGTCGCGTCCGTGCTGCCCTCGATGTATTTTTGCCAGACCAGCAGCGCGCGCCGCGGCGAACCCGCGACCACGGGCCACCATTCGCGGCGGTGCGGCGCGACCGGTACATGGTTCACCACGCGTCCTTCGGCATCGTAGGTTTTCACGTAGACGCCGTTGCCGGTGCCGAGGTTGTCGACGCCGCCGCCGTCGATCCAGTCGGCGGAATAGAACACGACGAAGCGTTCGCCCACCGCGGCGACGTGGCCCGAGTGGCCGCCTGCTTCGACGTCGTTCGGGTAGGGCTTGACCGGCTTCAGGTCGCGCCGATAGACGCCGTATCGCTGGCTGACCACCTGCGGCGTGTTCCAGCCGTCCTCGAACGTGACGAAGATGTCGCCGCGCGGGTTCTGCGCGATCGACACGGGCTCCTGCGCTTCCGGGCGGCTGATGAACGTATGGACGCGCAGCAAGCGCGGCTTGCCCGGCAGCCATTCGCCGACGTACACGTCATGCGGCCAGTCGCCGTTGCGCAGCGCGCCGCGCGGCACGATGCCCGAGCTGCTGAAGAACACCCAGCGCCGGCCGTCGCCGGCGTCGGCCACGCCGATCCCGTGCATGAAGCGCCGCGGGTCGCCGCGCTCCTGCGGCGACTGAGGTGACGCCGGCGCCTCCACGGTGACGGTGTGCACGACCGGCGCGCCGGCAAACGCGTGCGACGGCGCGGCGAACGCGCAGCACGCGCCGCAGAGCACGGTCGCGACGCGCCACGCGGCGGCGCGCCCGAACGCATGCGGGCGCGCGGTGGCGACTTGGGCCGCGACCGGCCGCCGCATCATTCGACGGTGACCGATTTCGCGAGATTGCGCGGCTTGTCGACGTCGGCGCCGCGCGCGCAGCCGACGTGATACGCGAGCAGCTGCAACGGGATCACGTTGACGATTGGCGACAGCGCGTCGCCCGATTCGCGCACGCGGATCAGGTGCGTGTCGCGGTCGGCGTCGATCTCGAGATGATGGCCGGCGAGCACGTACAGCCGTCCGCCGCGCGCGCGCACCTCGGCCATGTTGGACTTCAGCTTCTGGAACAGGCGGTCGTCCGGCGCGATCGTGACGACCGGCATCGCGCTCGTGACGAGCGCGAGCGGGCCATGCTTCAGTTCGCCGGCCGGATAGCCTTCCGCATGGATGTACGACACTTCCTTGAGCTTCAGCGCGCCTTCGAGCGCGATCGGATAGTGAATGCCGCGCCCGAGGAACAGCGCGTTCTCGGTGCGCGCGAACTTCGCGGCCCAGCCCATGATCTGCGTTTCCAGCGCGAGTGCGTGGCCGATGCGGTCCGGCAGTTCGTGCAGCCTCTTCAGGTGCGTCGCGACCTGCGCGGCGTCGAGCCGGCCGCGCTGCTGCGCGAGGGCGAGCGTCAGCAGGAACAGCGCGACGAGCTGGGTCGTGAACGCCTTGGTCGACGCGACGCCGAGCTCGATGCCGGCGCGTGTCAGGAAGCTGAGCGGCGCGCTGCGCGCGATCGAACTCGTTGCCACGTTGCAGATCGCCATCGACATGTCCTGGCCCATCGCGCGCGCGCGCTCGATCGCGCCGATCGTGTCGGCGGTCTCGCCGGACTGCGAAATGCCGACGACGAGCGTGCGCGGATCGGGCACGGTATCGCGATAGCGGTATTCGCTCGCGATCTCGACCTGCGCCGGGATGCCCGCGATGCCCTCGAGCCAGTATTTCGCGGTCAGGCCCGCGTAGTAGCTGGTGCCGCAGCCGAGCAGCAGCACGCTTCGGGTCTTCGACAGCAGCGCACGCGTGCTGTCGCTGCCGCCGAACAGCGCGGGCGAGACCGTGTCGATGCCGTCGATCGTGGCGGCGATCGCCTTCGGCTGTTCGAAGATCTCCTTCTGCATGAAGTGCTGGTACGGGCCGAGCGCGGCGTCGTCGTCGCGCGCCTTGACGAGGCACAGCGGACGCTGTGCTTCGCTCCCGACCGAGTCGACCACGGCGATCCGCTCCGGCGTGATCAGCGCGACGTCACCGTCTTCCAGGTAGACGAAACGGTCGGTCAGGTCGCCGAGTGCCGCGCAATCGGACGCGAGATAGTTCTGGTCCGCGCCGATGCCGATCACGAGCGGCGAGCCCGCGCGCGCGGCGACGAGCCGCTGCGGCTCGCGCGCGCTCAGCACGGCGATCGCGTACGCGCCGTGCAGCCGCTTGACCGCGCGAATCACCGCGTCGAACAGGTCGTCGCGATACATGCTGTGGATCAGGTGCGCGATCACTTCGGTGTCGGTCTCGCCGCGAAACGTATAGCCGCGCTCCCGCAGTTCGGCGCGCAGCGCATCGTGGTTTTCGATGATGCCGTTGTGCACGACCGCGATCGTGTCGCCCGACATGATCGGGTGCGCGTTCATTTCAGACGGTGCGCCGTGCGTCGCCCAGCGCGTGTGCGCAATGCACGTCTGCGCTTCGAGACCGAGCGTCAGCACGCGGTCCTGCAAGTCTGCCACGCGCCGCAACGTGCGTTCGCTGCGCAGGCAGCCGTCACGCAGCACGGCGATGCCGCACGAATCGTAGCCGCGATATTCGAGCCGGCTCAGTGCATTGACCAGTTGCGGGACCTGATTGTTCAGGCCGCTTGCTCCGACGATTCCGCACATGATTCACCTCGTCTACAGGAAGTTTTTCGGCCGGCGCGCGACGCGCGCCAGGACGATTTCAGGAGCGCCGTCGCGTCATGCGGCGTGCGTGGTGCGCAGTGCGTTGCGGCACGGCGCCGGTGACCTACTCGCGGGGCTGCGGTCCCGCATGCGCGATCCATTCGATGCCCGAGATCGAGCCGTTCGCGTCGTGCGACGCGACGAGAATGCGCGTCGTGCGCCGCGCGCCGCGCCGGCGGGCGCCCGCGAGCGCGGTCGGCGGCACCGAGCGCATCTTCACGCTGGCCGAGCGCCGCAGCATCTTCGACACGCGCAACCGGTACGCGAGCGGATGCACGACGCGTCCCGCGATCAGCCACGTGACGATCGTGCCGGCGATCAGCGCGATGCTCGTCACGTAGAACACGATCTGCTCGATCGGCATCTCGGCCTCGTTGAACGGCAGCAGGTAGCGGTACGTGTAGATGCAGATCGATGCCCATACTCCTCCGACCAGCGCGGGCCGCACGAGGCGGAACCATGCGACGAGCACGGGCCCGACGACGACGCCGCGCTCGGCGATCATTTCGCGCGGCGCGCGCAGGGAAAGGTCAATAATCGGCGCGTTCTTCATGTTGAATGCCTCGGTCGGGACTGACCCAGACGGCGCGCTTGCCGCGGCCCCGCAGTACGACGGCGGGCAGGGCGACGACGGTGGTGATCATGCTGATCAGCCAGAACGCGACGGGGTACCAGACGGTGTCAAGGAAATACATCAGGAGTTTTTCGTCGTAACGACGATCGATCATGCTGCCGATGATCAGCTGCAGGATGCAGGTCGCGACCAGCAGCATCCCGTGCCAGTGCGGCACCACGGACACATGCCAGTCGGGCGGAAGCGGGTAGACGACGTCGACGAGCGCGAGCAGCAGGATGAACGACATCGAGTAGGCCCACGTGATGCCGATCAGGTACTCGACGAACAGCGGCCACATCATCATCTGGGTCGGCCGCGCGAGCGTGCCCGCGTACTTGATCAGCACCTGGATGCCGCCTTTCGCCCAGCGCAATCGCTGCCGGTAGAGACCCTTCAGCGTCTCGGGCATCAGGATCCAGCTGAGCGCGTGCGGCTCGTACACGACGCGCCAGTCGCGGCACTGCAGCTTCCAGCTGATGTCGATGTCCTCGGTCAGCATGTCCGAGCTCCAGTAGCCGACGTCGGCAAGCGCGGTCTTGCGGAACATCGTGATCACGCCCGACACCGTGAAGATGCGGCCGTACACCTGCTGCGTGCGCTTGATCAGGCCGACGATCGACGAGAATTCGCCGACCTGCATGCGTCCCAGCAGCGACGTGCGCGTGCGGATGCGCGGGTTGCCGGTGACCGCGCCGACGCCCGGGTCGGTCAGGAAGTGCTCGAGCATCCAGCCGATCGCGTCATGCGCGAGCAGCGCATCGCCATCGATGCAGAGCAGGTATTCCGCGTTCGATACCGCCGCCGCGGTGGTGAGCCCGACCGCCTTGCCTTCGTTGCGCGCGTGATGGATGACGAGCAGCCGCGGGATCTCGACGGCCAGCTCGTTGAGGATGTCGCCCGTGCGGTCCCGGCTGCCGTCGTTGACCGCGATGATGTCGTAGTTCGGGTAGTCCATCGCGTTGAGGTGGCGGATCACGCTGCGCGCGTTGGCGGCCTCGTTGAAGCACGGCACGACGATCGAGATCTTCGGGATGCCGCTCGCGGCGATCGTGCGCGTCGACAGCTCGCGGCCTTCCTCGAGCAGGAAATAATGGACGACGCCGCCGATCATCCACAGATACGACATGAAGAACGGATAGTAGAAGACGAAGTCCTGCAGGCGCTGGATGATGCCGTGGGTGGTCATGGCGTCTTGGTCCCCTGTGCATGCTGCATCTGCATCAGCGCGTTGATGGAGGTCGGATCGAGGCGCGACTTCAGCGACATCACGTCGCGCATCGCGTCGAGTTCCGGCTGGCCGTTCAGGAAGTTGTCCGGGTAGTAGCCGAAATTCACGGCGCCCTCGCTGCGCAGTCGTCGCATCTGCGCAAGCAGCGTGCCGGCCGGCACCTGCTTCTGCGCGCGCCAGTCGTACGACTGCAGTTCGAACACGGTACGCTGCAGCCCGCGCTGCTTGGCGCGGACGGCCCGCACGAGCTGGTCCAGCCAGCCCTCGGGATCCTTCGCCTGCTCCATGTACGGCATCGCCATCAGCGCGACGTAGTCGTAGGCGGCGAGGAAATCGTCGTAGTTCTGCGCGTACCACGCTTCCGATTCGGGCTTGAGCACCGGCAGCGCGTAGATGTTGCGCGCGGTCAGCACGTCGCCCACGTTCTGATGGGCCAGCACGATCTGTTCGAGCTGGCGGGTCAGGTCGATCAGGTAGCGCGACTTCTGGCGCGTCCAGCGTTTCAACAGGTCGGGGTTTTCGCGGATCTTGCCGACGTCGGCCGGCAGCCCCCACTGCGAATAGGTGCGCAGCGCATGCCGGCCCGCATCCTCGTAGTCGTCGAGCACGGCGTCGTCGCTGAACAGGATGCCGCTGAACGACGCGTGCTTGCTGAGATCCTCGTAGATCTGCTGGATCATCAGCCGCGCCTCCGGATCGAACGGGCTCAGCCGGAACACGCGCGTGCCGTTTTCGCGGGCCGGCGCGCCGCCGAATGCGCTGACGGCCTCGAGCCCGCGTTGCTTGTCCGGCGGCGGCCGGAACGCGAGCACCGGCATCCACGCGTACACCTGCACGTTGGAGCGCGTGTTGAGCTGCCACGCGGCGCGCGAGAACAGGTCGGCGCGCATCGGCAGGTGCCGGTTCGGGAAATACACCGCTTCGGCCACGCCCGTGCCTTTCGGATCGGCATACGCCTGCAGGTATACCGATTTCGGCTGCATCCGGTAGATGCGTTCGATCAGCTTGCCGAGATTCGCTTCCTGCCGCGCGGGATCAGGATCGTAGACCTGGTCGAGATCGACCTGCACGGTGCGCTCGGGCACGTCGACGTCGCCGCGGTTGGAGGCCGGCTCGCGCATCGAGCGTTCGAACCCGCCGATGTCGACGTCGTACATCATCAGGATCCGTCTCAGCCGGTCCAGCGGCACGTCCGGCGTATTCGGGCCGGCATCGAGGCTGAACTGGATGTCCATGCCGAGCGACGTCGATATCTGGCGCACGGGCTGGTTTTCCGCGCCGTATGGCCACACCATCGAGCGTGCAACGAGGCCTGTGTGTTCGCGGATCTGCCGCACGCACGTCTGCAGGTCGTCGTGCACGCGTGCGTGGAATTCGGCGTCGGTTTCATAGCGTTTGAGGTCTTGCAGGTAGAGGTGCGACGTGGTCGCCGGCAACTCGTTGCCTTGCGGATTCGCGATCGCGCCGTGATGGAGGTTGTGGGTATGGCAGCCGAGCTCGACGAGGTCCGACTGGCCGAGCTTCTTCACCTCGTCCCACGACAGGAAGTAGTCGCGCGGCACCTGGACCTTGTCGCTGATGCGGATCGGCACATTCGGCGGTGCATCGATCCACGCGGTGACGATGCCCATCACGGCCGGATACTTGAAGCGCTCGAGCAGCGGCAGCACTTTCGTGTAGTGGCTGCGAAAGCCGTCGTCGAACGTGAGCAGCACGGCGCGCGGCGGCAGCGGCTTGCCGCCGTGCCGGGACGCCTCGATCTGCTTGACCGTGATGGTGTGGTAGTTGTTGGTCTGCAGCCACGAGAAGATCGCGGTCAGCGTGCCGGTATCGACCGCGAACGGATCGACCAGCGCCGACGGGGGCTTGAACGACTCCATCAGGTTGTCGCGCACGTCATGCAGGCAGATGACGCGAAACGTCTTGCCGTCGGCCGGATCGGATGGCGGCAGCAGGTCGATCATCTTGGCGTTCGTCACGCCCGGGAACAGCGAACAGGCGGTGAACGTGCCGAGGCATCCGCACATGAAGGTCCGTCTGGTTTGCATTGCGCGATCTCCTTGCTAGAACGGCAGGTTGAGCGACAGGAAGCCGGTTTCGGAGCGCTCGCGCTGGCCGTCGTACGCGTGGCTGCTGACCTCGACGCCATAGCTCAGCGTGATGTCGTGCTTGAACGTCCACGCGTGCTCGAGACGCGCGCTCCACAGCGGGCTGCTGCCGAAGCCGCGCTCGTTGTACACGCCGCCCGACGCCGAGACGCGCTGCTGCAGCGACATGTCGCCCTTCTTCCACAGCGTCAGCTGGTGCATGACGGTCGCCGCGGCCGCATAGTCGCGGCGCGGACTGAAGTAGGGCGCGTCGTTGCGCGTGTTGCTGTCGGTGCCGAGTTCCAGCGAGACGTTGACGAGCTGTTTGGCGGACGTGTACACACGCTGCGTGGCGGTTGCCGCGATTTCCTGGTGCAGGTTCGAATCGCTGTAGCGGCTCACGCCGTAGCTCAGCTTGACCTCGCGGCGGTCGTTCTGGCGATACACGACCGACGCGTTCGCGGAGCGGCCCCAGATATGCGCGGCATACGCTTTCCACGGCAGCGAGTTGTCGTTGCTGTCGAGGCCGGCGCTGACCGTCCAGTAGTCGTTCAGCGCGTACGCGATCGACCCGCGGCCGCCGGTTCGGCCGTCCGAGCCGAACGAGCGCGTGACTTCGCCCTGCACGGTGAGCGGCCCGTGCCGGTAGTCGCCGCCGACGCCCGTGCGCGTGCGGCTGACGCTGCCGGAATCGGTTTGCGCGTGGCCGAAGAACGTATGCGAGAAGACGCGCCAGTTGTCGCCGAACGGTTGCGAATACACATAGCTGTCCGACGTGAAGCTGTTGTCGGCCAGTGCGCTGTTGCCGTGCTCGAAGCTCAGGTCGGTCGTGAACACGGGGCTGCGGTATGCCTTGTAGTCGCGCTTGAAGCTGCGCACGGCGCCGCTGTCCGGGAACGTGTTGTCGAGGGTCTGGTCGACGTTCTTCGCGGTTGCGTAGTCGTCTGCCGTCAGCGCCGCGCGGCCGAGGCCGGCGAGCATCTCGACGCTGTCCGGGTGGTCGGTCAGCGATGCGCGATACATCGCGATCGCCTGGCGGGGATGCGACTGGCCGGATACCGCGTCGGCATGCGCGGCACGGACCTCCGCGTTGAACGGCACCTCCTTCTCGAGCTGTTCCAGTGCGGCGATCCCCTCGTCGGTGTGACCCGTGAAGATCAGGTATTGCGCGCGCAGCCGGTAGTAGCGCAGATAGTCGCTTTCCTCCGGACCGACGTTGCGCACTTCGTTGACCGGCGGCAGGGACTTGCCCATGTCGTCGAGCACCTGCTTCGCGTCCGCCGCGCGTGCCTGGTCGACATACGACCAGAACAGCCCTTCGCGAAGTTCGATCGGACGCGTGCGTGCGCCGTACTGGAAGCCGCGGGTCGCACGGTCCGTAGGCGACGCGGTCGCCTGGTTCAGCGCACGCTGGTACACGCCGTTCGCCTTGGCCGGTTCGCTCAGGTACAGGTAGGCGTCGCCAACCGCCGCCAGCGCGTCGATCGAGATCTCCGCATTGGACGGGATCGTCTCGAACGTCGCGACGGCCGGCTTCATGTCGCCGCGTGCCGCGAGGGCGACCGTGCGGTCGCCCGCGAGCGCCGTCCTGACCGGCGCATAGTCGGGCGTGGCCGGCATCCGCTTGTCGAGGTCGTCGGCCGCGCGCAGCGCGTTGTCGATCCCGTCGAAGCGGTCCGGACTCGTCATCGAGCGCGACTTGTCGCGTCCGCCGCGCACCTGCTGGCGTATCGACAGCTCTTCCAGTTGCGCGACGTCGACGGCCGAGAACGCATCGGGCCGTGCCTTCGCTTCCTCGAGCGCCTGGATCGCGCCGCCGCTCGCCGCGAGGCCGAACACGTCGTTGCGCACGGTCGCGACATCGGCGGTACGGAGATTCGGTATCTGGGCATTCGGTGTCTGGACGTCGGGGCCTTGCGATCGCTGGATCGATTCGCCGGGTAGCTGGGCGCCGGGCGTCTGCGAATTCGGTGCCTGCGAGGACGGCGGCTGAGCGCCGGGCGTCTGGGTCACCGGCGCAGGCGAGGTCGGCATGGGGGTGCCGGATGCCTGCGCGGTTTGCGTCGGTGTCGTCGCTGTCGTCGCAGCATTCGGCGATGCGGCGGCAGCGGCCGGTGCGGGCCGGGTCGGCGCGTCCGATGCATGCGCGACCGGAGCCGATGTGTTCGGCGGCGCGGTGTCGGGTGCCTGGGCAAGCGGGATTGAAGCATCCGACGATTGCGCAGCCGGAGCCGATGTATTCGGCGGCGCGGTGTCGGGCGCCTGGGTAAGCGGCATTGGAGCATCCGACGATTGCGCGGCTGGAGCCGATGTGTTCGGCGGCACGGTGTCGGGCGCCTGGGCAAGCGGCATTGGAGCGTCCGACGATTGCGCAGCCGGAGCCGATGTATTCGGCGGCGCGGTGCCGGGTGCCTGGGCAAGCGGGATTGAAGCATCCGACGATTGCGCGGCCGGAGCCGAAGTGTTCGGCGGCACGGTGTCGGGTGCCTGGGCAAGCTGGATTGACGCGTCCGACGATTGCGCGGCTGGCGCTGACGTATTCGGCGACGCGATGTCGGGCGCCTGGGCAAGCTGCTGCGCCTGCGCATCCGACGATCGCGCGTCCGGCGCCGGTTCACTCGGCTGCGCCGCGTCCGGCTCCACCACGACCGTGGTCGGCATCGCCTGCGGCTGCGGGTTCGACGCCTGCGCGATCTGCATCGATGCGTCCGATGCCTGCGCGATCGGCGTCGGCGCATGCGGGGGCAGGGCGTCCGGGCCCTGGGCGAGCCGCATCGACGCCTCCGTCGGCTGCATGCCGGGCGGCAGCGCATCCGGCGCGCCGTGGGTCCCTGCGACTTCCCTCGCGCTGCCCGGTTCCGCGTCGCCTTCGGCGGCAAGACAGGAGCCGGACGCGATGAGCAGCAACAGCAAGGGCGCGTGCAGGAGGATCCGCCGGTTGGGCGGAGCGACGGTGGTGCATTGTTGTTGACGATTGTTAGCCACGATGTCTCCTCACTCTGAAACGATCACATCGGTTGCACGCCCGACGACGCGCGTCGCCGGTCGTCGTGCTGCCGGGCAGTGAGGCCCGGCAGCGTCCGGCCGCTTCACAGGCGGTTGCGGATCGCTTGTCCAAGCAGCGCGCGCGATTCGCTGTTCTTCGGGTCGATGGCGAGGGCCCGGCTCGCGTTGTGCTCGACGCAGGTCCATTCGTCGATGCGTGCGCACCAGCGCGCCCTGGCGAGGGCGCGGGCGCCTTCCATCTCGTCGCGCGTGACGCTGGTGGTCTGCATGTGCGTCGTATCGGCGATATCCGATTGCGGTTGCCGTGTCGGCGTGGGCTCGGGGTGTTGTCTCGTGCGTGCCAGCGCCTGCGAACGCGACGTCCGGTGCGTGTCAGCGGGGCGTGCCGCGCGAGCGCTGGCCGATGCGGCGTGTGCGCTGGCCGCGAGCGTCGTGGTCGGCACATGCGCGGGGCGCGTGTGTTTCGCGGCGGAGCGGGCGGTCGGTGGTGGCGGCACGGCCGGGGCGGTCGCGGCCGACCCGGCAGGCATTGCCGACGCAAACGGCGTACCCGGTACGGAAGGCGTCACCGGCTCGGCCTGCGCGGCCGTCGACGCCGCGCGGGAGGCGTCGGCCGTCGCGGCCACGATGGCCTGGCGATACTTCCCGACGGTGGTGCCGATCAGGCCGGCGATGTCGTGCGTCACGGTGGCATGGCTGCCCCCCACGTCTCGCTCGACGTAGGCGAAGGCGCCGAAGATCGCGGCAAATGCAACGATGCTGAGCGCCGCATTCTTTCCCGGTCCCCAGGAGGGCTTCGGCTGACGGACGGGCGCGCCGTCCGGTCGCTCTGCACGAGTCATTCGATTCTCCTGTCGATGGATTGCAGTGCATGACGCGGGTGCGCGCCCTCGGCGCGCGGATTCGACTGACGTTCACCACCGCAACTGCGTGGTGAGTGCGCCGGTTTCGACCACCGCGAACTGGGTCGCTCCCTGATAGGTCCCCTCGACCCGGTAACTTGCATCGGGCACGCTGAACAGACAGCGCGAACCCGTCGCGTTGAATTCGACGAGGACGCGTCCATGCCGTCGCAGCCGAACCTGCACGTTCGACAGCGGTTGCCCGGTGGCGCCCGATACGAACGACACACCGAGGTTGTACGGCCGGCCATCGGGGGGAAGCGGCGCCGTACCGTCGATTCGCGCGTCGCCGCAGACGTACGAAATCACGTATCGCCCGGAGCCGGTATCGGACGAGGGTGTCGGGGCCTGGTTCGGAGTTTGGGCCGCGGCATGAATGCAGAGCGCGGATACGACAATGCCGAGGAGCCGGCGACCATGCTGTTCAAACGAGGAAGACATTGCAACCTCCATCCGGAATCGCTGGCAATGCACTTATTCCGATTTGAAAATTAGCGACGCTATTTCGTTTTGCGACAACGCTATTGATACACGATGGGTTTCGAACAAACAATCATGTGTGGCCCGAATGGGACAAGCTTTAAATGTCTTATTTAAATAGGATTGGCAATAATTCGACGAAATGGATCAGCTCTGAACAAAGGCGATATTGCCGAATATGAAATTTGCTCATCGGTAACGATGGCCATTTTGCAAATTTCCGACGTAAGTGGTACCGACGTTTGTACCGAAAAGTAACGACTGATAAAAGGAAGACTTTCCTCTTTCATCGAAGCATTACGGTGAATTTCGGAGTGCAGGTCAGGGAATCGAAAGAGGGGATATGGCCTTATCGATGAAAAATGCCATTGCATGAAAAGAGAAACTTTTAATTTGTTCTGTAACAGGTTATTTCTGTCGTATGAATCGGAAATTTATTCGGGGTCGATGTTTTCGATGTAAATTAAATGCGATTCGTCTCGCAAACGTTTGCCTGTTTTTACGGGTTCAATCGAGGTACGGAACGCATATCGAAGACGGAGCAGGAGCGGAAAATGCTCAGCGATTGCGCACGTCGAATAACCGCGCGCCGGGCGGATTGCATCCGCGCGGCGCGCTGGCGAGTCGGGTGACGAGGGACGGTGAAGGGCGCTACCGGCTGCCGCCGGCGCTGCGGCGCGCGATGCGCATGGCCGGCGCGATCGACTCCTCGGCCGCGCGCGCGCCGTCGGCCGCGGTGCGCGGCCGGTTCATGATGTAGGTCCACAGCTGCTCGGCCGCGAGCCCGCGCTTGCGCGCCGACCGGTACAGGCGGATCTCGAGTTCGGTGATCCACTCCGCCGAGCCCGCGCGGACGAGCGAGCCCTCCGCGAGTTCCTTCGCCACGCAGCTTTCGGGCAGCCAGCCGATCCCGTGCCCGGCCACGACCATCCCCTTCAGCGCCTCGGACATGTGCGTCTCGAAGCATCGGTGCAGCGCGTACGGTTCGGCCGCGTTCAGCAGCAGCATCTCGACCACGTTCCCGAGGAACGCGCCCGACGAATACGCGAGCAGCGGCAGCGGCGCGTCCGGCGTGCCCGGCAGTTCGAATACCGGTTTGCCGCGCGCGTCGGGCGTCGACACCGGCAGGATCCGTTCGACGCCGAGCGTGACGAACGGGAAGTGGTTCGGGTCGAGCACGATCGGCAGTTGCGGATGGTGATAGCCGAGCAGCAGGTCGCATTCACCTTCGACGAGCTGCTGCACGCCTTCGGGCACGTTCACCGCGTTGACGCGCGCGGTCACGTGGCCGACTTCGCCGTTCAGCTGCTTGAGCCATTCGGGGAACAGCGTGAACACGAGCGTATGCGCGACCGCGAAGCGCACCACCTGGTCGCTTGCCGCGAACTGGTCATAGCCGTTCACGAGGTTGCGTGCCGCATACATGCTGCGCAGGATGTCCGCGGCCAGCCCGCGGAACATCTGTCCGGCCGGCGTCAGCGCGATCGGGTTGATGCTGCGGTCGACCAGCTTCGCGTCCATCCACGTTTCGAGCGCGGCGATGCGCCGGCTGAACGCCGACTGCGTGAGGTGCCGATGACGCGCGGCCCGGGAAAAGCTCTTGGTATCCGCAAGGCTCAGGAAATCTTCCAGCCACTTTGCTTCCATGTTGATCTTCGCTGTTTATAGTCGGCGCCGGGAGGAGCGGCACCATTTCACTGAACCGGTTTGGTAGCGTACCGCGCCTCGCGCATGGGGGCCGATGTTTTTTTTCGATCGGTGTCAGTCGAAATATGCATGGGCGTTGTCGGCGGGATTACGGCTGCATAAGTTCGAGGTGCCGGACCCGGCTAACCGGTTAGTTCACCGCGTCGAACTGCCCGACCCGCCGCAGACGGTACTTCCCCCAGGGCCGGCCTCGTGCCGGCCCGCCTTTCCGCCATTCCGCCCGGTAACCGAAGGATGCGGCGCCATTCCCGTCCGCGGTGCAGGACGGGCCGCCGCGACGGGCCGCCGCGGCCGCGGCGCGGTTCGCTGCGATGCGGCAAGACCGGCCGAGGAGGTGGCGGGACGCGGCCGAGTGCACGGCGGCGGGAAGCCGCGCCGGTACGGGCTCGGAGCTGCTGCCGGCGGGCAGCGCGGCAACGGGCAGGCGTGCGGGCAGGGGAAGTATTGGTGCAGTGCAGCTTGCACAGTCGTGACACGCAGGGGAACTATGTTTCACAGACGCGGCGCAGCAGCGGCCGTGCACGGGCACGGCACGCCGCTGGCGCGTCCCGCGCCGTGCGTCGCACCATCATGGTGCGGCAT
Organism: Burkholderia sp. BCC1996; assembly: GCF_905339955.1. NCBI lineage: Bacteria > Pseudomonadati > Pseudomonadota > Betaproteobacteria > Burkholderiales > Burkholderiaceae > Burkholderia > Burkholderia sp. BCC1996. The sequence continues at coordinate 278 of NZ_CAJPHM010000030.1, read as the reverse complement.
GCTGCGGGGGCGTGCCGGCCGCGCGACAAAAAGGGGGACCTGAGGGGTTATCGCAAGGCACGTTCCTTGCAAGGCAGTTAGTACGCCGGTCCGGCATGCGCAATGCCGGGGAAAACGATCGATGGAGAAAAAGATCGATGAAGCCATTCGATGAAATGCTGCAATCCGGCGATATGGTGAGGGCGCCTTACGCGCGCCTCAAGCAGTGGCTCGACACGCAGAACCCTGCAAGCCTCGCCCAGAAGGCCCACGACGCGGAAGGCGTGTTCCGCAGGACG
>NZ_CAJPHM010000029.1:0-87791 GCF_905339955.1 Burkholderia sp. BCC1996 | reverse complement strand
GAAGAAGGCGCAGGCGGCGGGCATCACGGTCGTCGCGGTGGACGTCGCGGCCGCCGGCGCGAACGCGACCGTGCAGACCAACAACGTGAAGGCCGGCGAGCTCGCGTGCGACTTCCTCGCGAAGAAACTCAACGGCAAGGGTAACGTGATCATCGAGAACGGTCCGCAGGTGTCGGCCGTGATCGATCGCGTGAACGGCTGCAAGACCGTGCTCGCGAAGAACCCGGGCATCAAGCTGCTGTCGAGCGACCAGGACGGCAAGGGCTCGCGCGAGGGCGGGATGAACACGATGCAGGGCTACCTGACGCGCTTTCCGAAGCTCGACGGCGTGTTCACGATCAACGACCCGCAGGCGATCGGCAGCGATCTCGCGGCGAAGCAGCTGAATCGCCCGAACATTGTGATCACGTCGGTCGACGGCGCGCCCGACATCGAAGTCGCGCTGAAGTCGAACACGCTCGTGCAGGCGTCGTCGAGCCAGGATCCGTGGGCGATGGCGCAGCAGGCCGTGAACGTCGGCTACGGGATCATGAACGGCCAGAAGCCGGCCAACCCGATGATCCTGATCGAGCCGACGCTCGTCACGCGCGACAACGTGAAAGCTTACAAAGGCTGGAGCAGCCCGCGCTGATCGCGCGACGCGACCCGCGATTCCTGGCGATCCCGGTCGGTGCGGGGTGCGGACACCGGCCCTGCCCGTCCGTTCACCCCAACCGCCGCACCGCCGCGCGACATGCCGCGGCACATGGTCTCGACCCAACGACGACGTTCCCCCGCCGGGCCGTATTCGGCGAAGCGCTGACCGACTTCATCCGTGATGACCCGCGGCATTGGCGCAGCGTCGCCGACGGTTCATGCTGGAACGTGGCGCGCGGCTCGGCGTGCCGACCGCCTTCGCCGGCATGGTCAGCCGCGCCAATTTGGCGGCACGGGAAAACACCAGGCGAAGTATGCGCGCCGCCCGGTCACGCACCACGCTTCCCGCCGTTACCGCGCGCCTGCAGCAGTTGCAGGCTCTCGTCGACACTCAGTTCGGACATCGCATCGTCGCGCAGCGTATCGTCGGTCGCGCGGCGCAGCGCATGCAACGCGTGCTCCTTGAGCCGCACGATCGCGAACTGCAGCCCGCGTGCCGCGCATTCGGCGGCGAACGTGCGCAACGACTCGATCGTCGTGCCGTCGACGTCCGGCGTTTCCTCGAGACTCAGCATCACGGTATGCGTATCGGGCGCGGCCTTCATCAGGACGCGCACGCGATTGAGCATCCGATCGGCGTTCGCGAAAAACAGCTGCGCCTCGGGCCGCACGATCAGCACACCGGGGATCGGCTTCGCATCGGCGTGATTCGCGACGTCGACGAAATCGTGGCCGTCGCGCAGCCGGCCGAGTACGCTCACGTTCGGCTCCGACAACTTGCGCAGCGTCAGCAGCAGGTTCACGCCGATGGCCGCGAGCAGCCCGTGCAGCACGCCGAGCACGAGCACCGCGAGCAGCGCGGCGATCACGACGAGCCGGTCGCGATGCCAGACCCAATACGGCCGGAACACCGACGGATGCAGCGAGTGGCTGACCGCGAAGATCACGATCGCCGCGAGCACGGGCTCCGGCGTGCGCGCGAGTTGCGGCAGCAGCAGCCACACGATCAGCGCGACCACGCCGGCCGCCCACAGGCCCGCGAAACGCGACTGCGCGCCGGCCGCCTCGTTCGCGGACGTCGCCGAATAGCCCGCGCCGACCGGCATTCCGTGCAGCAGCCCCGACACGAGGTTCGCGCAGCCGATTGCGACCAGGTCGCGGTTCGCCGACACGCTGTCGCCGTGCTTCAGCGCGAAGTTGCGAATCGATCCGTACGACTCCGCATACAGGATCAGCATCAGCGCGAACGCGAGCTCGACCGTCTGCATCCATGCGTTCCGGTCGAGATGCGGCAGCCCGAATTCGAGATGCCGGAAATCGATGTGTCCGACGATCGCGATCCCGTAATGCTGCCAGTCGAACACATAGCCGGCCGCGATCGACAGCACGATCACGACGAGCGTCGCGGGCACGCGCGAGCGCCGCCCGAGCACGAACAGCAGCGCGAGCGCGGTCGCGCCGAGCGCGACGCTCGCGAGGTTTGCACGCGGTGCACCGGTGACGAGGTCGAGTGCGACGCGCGGCGCATCGCTGTGCTGCACGGAGATCGCGAGAATCTTCGGCAGCTGCTTGATGACGATCGTCAGCGCCAGGCCGAACGTGAAACCGCGCAGGACCGGTCGCGCGACGAAATCCGACATGCCCCCGAGCCGCGCGACGCCCGCCAGGATGAACAGCACGCCGGTCATCGCGACGAGCGCGGCCGCGAGCGCGAGCTGCGCGGCAAGCGCCATCCCCGACTCGGCCAGCACGGTCGCGGCGAGTACGGCCGCTGACGACGACGTCGACGACACGATCGCAAAGCGACTGCTGCCGGCCAGCGCATAGACGACGAGCCCCGACAGCAGCGCGATCAGACCGGCCTGCGGCGGCAGGTTGGCGAGACCCGCGTACGCGACCGCCTCGGGAATCAGCAACCCGGCGATCGACAGGCCAGCCAGCGCATCGAGGCCGATGCGCTGCGTGGGCGGCGGTGGCGCCGCATCGAGTGCAGCAAAATGCTCGGGATGCTGCAAGCCGGCATCCGGACGGATCGGGGCGGTCGTCATGAGGCGGTAGGCACCGGGTGCGGGTCAGGGTTTGACGGCGATGACACCCGACCAGCCGGGCAGATAGCGCGCGTCCTGCTCGTGTGCGCGGCGCAGCGAGATGTCGAGCGCCTTCGCGAAGTTCTTGCGGATCTGGTCGAGCGTCACGTGCTGGCGCAGGTAGTCGGCCCACAGGAATTCGCTGAACGGCGTCGCATCCTTCGCGTAGCCGCCGGCCGTGCGCAGTTCGCCCGCGAGGCTTCGATACGGATCGTCCTGGAGCCCCGTCAGCGCCTTCGGCAGTTGTGCGTAGTCGCGACGCGAGCCGTCCACGCCGAACGGATGCACCCACTGGTTGTGTTCCATCATCCGCCAGAAGATCGTGTCGTCGAGCCAGGACAGATCCTTCAGCAGCATCGCGTTCACGCGCGCCTCCCCTTCCTCGATCAGCGCCAGGCCGAGATGGTGATGGTCGGTGATGTAGTGCAGCCCGCCCGGGCCGAGGACGGCCGGAAACCAGTGCGAGTCGATCGCCGCCTTGCGGGCGCGCTTGTCGAGCGCCTTCCAGTGCTTGCGCTTCGCTTTCACTTCGCGATAGCCGACCGTCATTTGCGTCGGACGCAGTGCGTCGAGCCGGACGGGAATGAGATGAACGTCGTTGCCGAGTGCCATGGTCGTACCCCATGTTGCGAATTTCCGGCAACGATACTCCTGATCGTGCGAGCCGTTAATACGTCGCGACCTCGATGCGCGTGCGCTTGACCATCCCTGACATCCGGTCGCGCCCGCACGCGACGCTATGCACGCAGGTCGTCGCGCTCGAGACGATGGCGAACGTAAGGAATGCCGTCGTGAATAACGCTCACGCGCCGCATCCCGAGCTTGCGCGCGACGTTCAACGAACCCGAGTTCGCCTCCGCGATATCGGCGATCACGCGCGGCAGCCGCACGGTGTCGAACGCGTGACGCACGACGGCCGCGGCGGCCTCGCACGCGATGCCGCGCCCCCACGCCACGCGCACGAGCCGCCAGCCGATCTCGACGTCGCGCGCGCCGCCCGCATAATCGGGAATCAGCAGGATCCAGCCGATGAACGCGTCGGGCGCGGCCTTCTCGAAGATCGACCAGTAACCGAGGCCCGGCGGATAGGCGCGCGTGATCCGGTGCGTGACGAAGCGGCGATGTTCGTCGGGGTCGTGCCACGGCCCCGCGATGTAGCGCGTGACCTCCGGATCGCGATCCATCGCGATGCTCGCGTCGAGGTCGGCCAGCACGCGCGGGCGCAGCCACAGCCGCGCGGTCTCCAGGGCGGACAGCGCGGCAACGGACGGTTCGGTCATCGGGGCTCCTGATTCGGTGACGATGCGCATCGCGTGCATTACGTATCTGATACAAAAAACCTTCCGGAATGATACAGACGACTGTCGCTCGTCACGCACACGCTCATTTCCGTTTTCTCAACAGTTCATTTCGTAGGGATTATTCCCGATGCGCGGTTATCGCGCCCCACATCGCACGGCGCGGCGGCCTACACTCGATCCATGCCCCCGCGTCGCGCGCCAGCCGGGCCGGCATCCGCCGGCAGAGTGTGCGCACAAGCCAACGAGGAGACCTCGGACATGAGCTGGACCCGCGAACAACGCAACGTCACGATCGCCGCCTACCTGGGCTGGACACTCGACGCGTTCGATTTTTTCCTGATGGTCTTCGTGCTGAAGGACATCGCCGCCGAATTCGCGTCGACGATTCCCGCCGTCGCGTTTGCGCTTACGCTCACGCTCGCGATGCGCCCGATCGGCGCGCTGATCTTCGGGCGGCTCGCCGATCGTTTCGGCCGCCGCCCGACGCTGATGGTCAACATCGCATGCTATTCGCTGCTCGAGCTCGCGTCGGGCTTCGCGCCGAGCCTCACCGCGCTGCTCGTGCTGCGCGCGCTGTTCGGCATCGCGATGGGCGGCGAATGGGGCGTCGGCTCCGCGCTGACGATGGAAACCGTGCCGACCCACGCGCGCGGCTTCGTGTCGGGCTTGCTGCAGGCCGGTTATCCGAGCGGCTACCTGCTCGCGTCCGTCGTGTTCGGCCTGCTCTACCAGACCATCGGCTGGCGCGGGATGTTCATGGTCGGCGTGCTGCCTGCGCTGCTCGTGCTGTACGTGCGCACGCACGTGCCCGAATCGCCGGCCTGGAAGCAGATGGAAAAGCGCCCGCGCCCGAGCCTCGGCGCCACGCTGCAGCAGAACTGGAAGCTCACGATCTACGCGATCGTGCTGATGACCGCGTTCAACTTCTTCTCGCACGGCACGCAGGATCTCTACCCGACCTTCCTGCGCGAACAGCATCACTTCGATCCGCACACCGTGTCGTGGATCACGATCGTGCTGAACATCGGTGCGATCGTCGGCGGCCTGTCGTTCGGCGCGATCTCGGAGCGGATCGGCCGCCGCCGCGCGATCTTCATCGCCGCGCTGATCGCGCTGCCGGTGCTGCCGCTGTGGGCTTTCTCGAGCGGCCAGCTCGCGCTCGCCGCCGGCGCGTTCCTGATGCAGATCTCGGTCCAGGGTGCGTGGGGCGTGATCCCCGTCCACCTGAACGAGATCTCGCCCGACGAGATCCGCGCGACCTTCCCCGGCGTCGTCTACCAGCTCGGCAACCTGCTCGCGTCGGGCAACGCGACGATGCAGGCATCGCTCGCGGTCTCCCAGGGCAACAACTACAGTTTCGCGCTGGCGCTCGTGGCCGGCATCGTCGCCGTCGTGATCGCCGTGCTGATCCTGTTCAGCCGCGAACGGCGCGGCATCGACATGACGCAATCGGTCAATACGCGTACCACCGCCGGCTGAAGCCGCGCATTGCCGCGACGCACCATCGCGCGTGCCCCGTCCCGCCGGGGCCACGCGACATACTTTCCGCATCCGCACATCGAACTAGAGGAATTTGTCCAGATTCCGCGCTTGCCCGCGCCGCACGCGTTTTTTTATCTTAATAAAAACGGCTGTTTGAATCAGACAATCAAATCACCTGTTCGCGGCCGGGCAACCGGCATTGGGAGGCGGGACATGGCAGTCAGTCAGGAGGGGCGAGCGTCCGCGGGACGACCGTCCGGGACGCGGTCATCCGGCAATCGGCAGACCGGCGGGACGAAGGCGCGCATTCTCGATGCGGCCGAGGACCTGTTCATCGAACATGGCTTCGAAGCGATGTCGATGCGGCAGATCACGTCGCGCGCGACGGTGAACCTCGCCGCGGTCAACTACCACTTCGGCAGCAAGGAAGCGCTGATCCACGCGATGCTGTCGCGCCGGCTCGACCAGCTCAACCTTGAACGCCTCGGCATCCTCGACCGCTTCGATGCGCAGCTCGGTGCGCACATCACCTGCGAGCACGTACTCGGCGCGATGTTCATTCCCGCGCTGAAGGCGTCGCGCGACCCCGAGCGCGGCGGCCCCGCGTTCCTGCGGCTGATCGGCCGCGCGTACACCGATCCGTCGCCGTTCGTGCGCAACTTCCTGACCGCGCACTACGCGAGCGTCGCCGGCCGCTTCTTCGATGCGTTCCAGCGCGCGCTGCCGCATCTGCCGCGCACCGAGCTCGGCTGGCGGCTGCACTTCGCGATCGGCGCGCTGTCCGGCGCGCTGGCCGGTGCCGAAACCGAAAGCCTGATCGACGAATTCTCGCAAGGCCGCACGATGAACGACGTGCAGATGATCGCGCGGCTGTCCTCGCTGATCGTCGCCGCGCTGAAGGCGCCGATGCCCGACAGCGCGCAGTTGTCGATCTTCGCGGCCGTGCTCGACGATGCGGGTGCGAGCGAAGCGTTCGGGCTGTCGTCGAGCACGGCTGCTGCCGATACGGCGACGGCGCCTTCGGCGAGCTGATCGCACCAGGCCGCGCAGGCGGCGTTTCACGATTTGGGCGGCCCGGGCCGGCGTTGATGCGCCGGCCCGGGCCGAACGAATGTCATGCGGCGGGAGCCAAGGCAGGCTTGCTTTCGTCGACGAAAAGCATGGGGTACGAGTAAGCGCTGGAGTGCTGACTCTCACTGACTGCGAAGCATGGGGCGGGAGTAAGCGCTGAAGTGCTAACTCTCACCGACCGCGAAGCACGGGTGAGCGTAAGCGCTGAAGCGCCAACTCTCACCGACCGCAAAGCATGGGGTGAGCGTAAGCGCTGAAGTGCCAACTCTCACCGACCGCGAAGCATGGGGCGAGAGCAAGCGCTGAAGCGCTAACTCTCACCGACCGCGAAGCATGGGGTACGAGTAAGCGCTAAAGCGTTAACTCGTACCGACCGCGAAGCATGGGGCGAGAGTAAGCGCTGAAGCGCTAACTCTCGCCGACACCGGAGACACATCATGGCCTCATCCGCAGCAACCGCAGCGGCCCAGCTCCCGCCGAACAGCGACGGCATCTGGTACGCGTCGTATCCGCCCGGCGTGCCGCACGAGATCGACGTCACGCAATACGCATCGCTCGTGCAGTTCTTCGACGAATGCACGACGCGCTTCGCCGAGCGGGTCGCCTACGTAAGCGCCGGCGCATCGATGACCTACCGCACGCTCGCGCAGAAAGTCGACGCGTTCGCGTCGTATCTGCAAAGCACCGGCGTAAAACCGGGCGACCGCGTCGCGATCATGCTGCCGAACACGTTCCAGTACCCGGTCGCACTGTTCGGTACGCTGAAGGCCGGCGCGATCGTCGTCAACGTCAATCCGCTCTACACCGCGCGCGAACTCGCGCACCAGTTGAAGGACAGCGGCGCACAGACGATCGTCGTGTTCGAGAACTTCGCGCGCACGCTGCAGGACGCGCTGCCGGAAACGCAGGTGAAGAACATCATCGTCACCGCGCTCGGCGACCTGCTCGCCGACGGTTTCAATGCGAAGGGACGCCTGATCAATTTCGTGCTGAAGCACGTGAAGAAGCTCGTGCCGGCCTACAACCTCCCGCAGGCGATCCGGCTGCGCTCCGCCCTCGCACTCGGCGCACGCGGCAAACCGCAGCCGGTGCAGACGACCCGCGACGATCTCGCGTTCCTGCAGTACACCGGCGGCACGACCGGCGTCGCGAAAGGCGCGATGCTCACGCACGGCAACCTGATCGCGAACCTGCTGCAAGCGAAGGCGTGGATCGCCGACCAGGTGTCGGGCGACGTCGAGACCGTGCTCACGCCGCTGCCGCTCTATCACATCTATTCGCTGACGGTGAACGCGTTCATCTTCATGGGGCTCGGCGGACGCAACATCCTGATCGCGAACCCGCGCGACATGAACATGGTGATGAAGATCATCCGCAACGAAACGTTCACCGGGATCACCGGGATCAACACGCTGTACAACGCGTTCCTCGACAACGACGAATTCCGCAAGCGCGACTTCTCGAAGCTCAAGCTCGCGATGGCGGGCGGCATGGCGATGCAGCGCGCGGTCGCGGAGCGCTTTCAGCAAGTCACGGGCCGGCCGGTCATCGAGGGCTACGGGCTCACCGAATGCTCGCCGATCGTCACGATGAATCCGGTGGACCTGAGCGACATGGCCGGGTTCAGCGGCTCGATCGGCCTGCCGGCCCCGTCGACACTCGTGCGCTTTCGCCGCGAGGACGGCACCTGGGCCGCCGTCGGCGAGCCGGGCGAGCTGTGCGTGCACGGCCCGCAGGTGATGCGCGGCTACTGGCAGCGGCCCGACGAAACCGCGAAGGTGATCGACGCCGACGGCTGGCTCGGCACCGGCGACATCGGCGTGATGGACGAGCGCGGCTTCATCCGCCTCATCGACCGCAAGAAGGACATGATCCTCGTGTCGGGTTTCAACGTGTATCCGAACGAGATCGAGGAAGTGCTGGTCATGCATCCGGGCATCAGCGAAGCCGCTGCGATCGGCATCCCGGACGAAGTACAGGGCGAACGGATCAAGGTCTTCGTCGTGCGCCGCGACCCGACGCTGACGGTCGACGACGTGCTCGCGCACTGCCGCAAGAACCTGACCGGCTACAAGATGCCGAAATTCGTCGAGTTCCGCGATGCGCTGCCGCAGACCAACGTCGGCAAGATCCTGCGCCGCGCGCTGCGCGACGAGGAACTCGCCAGGATCAAGGCCGCAAAGCAAGGCTGAACGATCCGATGAGCCCCGAGACGCTGTCGATGAACGAAGGAACGAAGCGCCGCGCGCGGTACGCCGCCGCGGCACTCGCGTGCGTGCTGTCGCTCGCGCAAGCCGGCCTGCACGCCGAGGAAACCGCCGATGCCGCGAGCGCGGTACAGGAGGCCGCACTGCCGGCGGAGCTGGCGAAGGTCACGCGCGAGCCGGTCGCGCAGCAGGCGCGCTGGCTGCGCACGGCCGCCCAGCGCGGCGCGCTCGCGCAACTCGACGACGCGACGCTCACGGCGCTGTTCAAGGCCCTCGATCCGCTCGCCGTACCGCTCTATATCCGCAATGGTCCCAACGGCTATCCGTCGTACCAGTTCACGATGGTGCGCCAGGAACGCATCAGCGGGAAATGGTCCGACACGCCCGACCGCATGCTCGTGAAGACGACCCGCGAACCGTTGCGCGTTTATGCGAAATGGCTGGCGAGCGGCGCGCATGCGGGACAGGAGACGATCTACGACACGACGCGGCGCAGGGACGAGATGTACGGCCATCTCGGCGGCCTGCTCGGCAAGATTCCGTTGTGGACGGCGCTCGACGGCGCACTCGCGCGTGCGCAGTCGAATCACCAGGTGAAGGATCTCGGCACCGAGTTCATCACGAACCTGTACCTGACCGAAGGAAGGAAATACCAGGAAGCCGGCGTGCAGCGGCCGACCCAGGTGGAGGCGAAGACGATCGGCGGCGTGCGCGTCGTCGCGCTCACCTACGAGACGCCGACCGGCCGGCCGCAGTTCTACGCGAAAAAGGAAATCCTCGGGCTCGACCTGCACGCGCCCTACTTCAGGACCATCGAGTCCTATGACAACGACGGCAGGATCTTCGAACGGATCGTCATCGAGAAAATCGCGCCCGCGACGCTCGACGAATCCGCGTTCGACCCGAAGAACCCGGACTATGCGTTCTGATCGTCACCGGCGTCGGCGCCACGCAGGTCGCGCTCAATCATCATCGTCGTCGTGATGATGCTTGTGCCAATGCTTGTAATAATGCTTGCGCCATTTCCGGTAGCCGTCGTCGTCCTCGTCGCCGTAGTAGCCGTATCCGTAACCCGGATAAGCGACCACCGCAGGCTGCGGCGCCACATAGACCGGCGCCGGTTCGACATAGACCGGTGCGACCGGCACGCCGATGCCCACCGACAGGTCGACGCGCCCCGCCATTGCACTGCCGGAAGCGAGCAACGCCACACTCCCGATCCACACCGCCAATCCCCTCTTGTTCATGTTCCCCTTCCCGGATCCGCCGGCCTGCCCGGCATGCGCGTGGAATGTAATCCCGCCGCGCGCCGCCAGGTGCTACGCCATTGCGAGATTCGTAACGCGACGTAACGAAACGGCACTAGCCATTCGACCGAATCGCGAAAATGCACGGGAACGTCTATAGTGGGTTACGGTTCGACACAATCACGACTGCGCGCTGGTGGAACGAACAGGGTAAAATCCCGCCAAACACTTGGTGGGCAACCACGCCACACACACGCACAACATATTCTCTGACGCAGGCTCCTGCCGCACCTCAATGGCCAATCCCGCAGAATCCCATCCGCAAAACGACTTCATCAATTCGGCGCGCAAGGAACGTAAGCGCGTTGAAATCTATCTCGTCAACGGCATTCGTCTGACGGGATGTATCGAGTCGTTCGACCAGTACCTGGTGATGCTGCGCACCCCCGTGGGTCTGCAAGGCATCTACAAGCGTGCGATTTCCACGATCCAGCTCGACACGGGCGGCTCGCGCCCGGGCGGCGGCGGTCCCCGCGGCCCGCGGCCCGGCGGTCGGCCGGGCGGCCGCGAAGGCGGCGGCCACAGCCCGTACGGCTCGCATGGCGGCTCCCGCGAATCGCGTGGCGACGGCGGCGGCTACGGCTCGCGCGAGCCGCGTGAAGGTTACGGTTCCCGTGAACCGCGCGAGGGTTATGGCGCGCCGCGCGAGCCCCGCGAAGGCTATGGCGCCCCGCGCGAAAGCTACGGCGCACCGCGCGATGCCAGCGACGCTTCGGGCAACACGTCGCCGTCCGACGCACGCGGCGGCAACGGGCCGGTGATCGTCACGCGCCGCCGGCGAATCGTGCCGGACGGCCAGTAAAACAAAAGGGCAAGCCAGGCGGCTTGCCCTTTTTTCTGGCGGATCGGCGCGGCATGTCGCCGCACCGGCCGTGCCGTGATCGCTCAGTGTGCCGTCGTCGGCAAACCTGCGTCGGCCTCCCGCTGCAGCGAACGCACCTGCTGCTGCAACGCGCGCAGTTGCGACTGAAGCGCCGCCTGTTGCGCCTGCAGCGCCGCCGTTTCGTTGCGGACGCTCTTCTGGCGATCCGCGACCGCCGCCTGCTGCTCGCGGGCGATCGAGATATCGGCCTGCAGACGCCGCGCCCGCTCCTGCGCGACTTCGATCTGCCGATCCGTCTGCACCTTCTGCGACTCCAGCTTCGCCGCACGCAGCTCGTTGACGGACAGCCGTTCCGCCTGACGCGAGAAATCGCGATAGATCGCTTCCGCGCGCGATTCGTCGTAAGTCTTGATCACGCGCCAGAACGCCTTCTGCTGGAACAACGCGACGAAATAGGAACCGTCCTTCACGCTGAACAGCTGGCTCGCGCCGTAGCTGCCGTTATAGCTGGTGCGCATTTCCGTCAGCGAATGCGCCTGGATCTGGCGCTGCAGCTCGTCAACCGTGCTCTGCCCCGTCGTCTCGCCTGCCTGCGGCTGTATCGAGGTTTGAACCTGCTGATCAATCACCGGAATCGCCGCCACCGGTGCCGACGCCTGCTGTACCGCGGGCGATGCATTGCCCGCCAATCCCTGCGCGAACGCGCCCTGCATGCCTCCCATCATCGCGAGCAACACCCACGCCCGCCCCAACCCCGTCATATGGCTCATGAATTTTGATTCCCTGCCCGTGTCGTTGTAATTCAGCGCGATTTTATCGCATTAATTATTCGCTTTCGCGGGTCTCGGGCTCTTCGTCGAAGATCTGATATTTGCGCATCTTTTCCCACAGCACCTTCCGGCTGATGCCGAGCTGCTGCGCCGTATCCTGCCGTCGCCAGCCGTTTGCGTCGAGGGCCGCGATCACGCGGCTGCGCTCGTTCATGTCCCACTTGCTGCGGTCGACGAAGACCTCCGCCACGCTCTCCGCCGGCACCGGCTGCGCCGCATTGCGCGCATGCGCGACCAGCCGCTGCAGTCGCGCGGCGTCCCAGCCGCCCGTTTGCCGCACCGTCACGCCGACGCGCTCCGCAAGGTTGCGCAGTTCGCGCACATTGCCGGGGAAATAGCTGTCCGCGACCGCATCCGCGAGCCAGTAAGGCAGGTCGGACAGTTGCGCGAGCCGTTCGTCGCCCACCACCTCCGCGACGAACGACTTGAACAGCGCGATCTTGTCGACCGCGCCCCGCTCTTCCAGCGACGGAATGCTCAGTTCGATCACCGCGAGCCGGTAATAAAGATCCGCGCGGAACAGGCCTTCCTTCACGAGCTGCGGCAGCTTCTTGTTGCTGGCCGCGACGAGACGGAAATCGACCTTGATCGGCGTCGTCGCGCCGACCCGCAGCACGGCGCCGTCCTCGAGCACGCGCAACAGCTTGACCTGCTGATACAACGGCAGATCGCCGACTTCGTCGAGGAACAGCGTGCCGCCCGCCGCCTGCTCGAAATAGCCTTTATGCGCAACAACCGCGCCGGTAAACGAGCCTTTTGCGTGCCCGAAGAACAGCGATTCGAACAGGCCGTCCGGAATCGCACCGCAGTTGACCGGCACGAATTCGCCGTCGCGGTAGCGCGAATGCTTTTCGTGGAGTAATTGCGCGATGCGTTCCTTGCCGACGCCGGTTTCGCCGTGCAGCAGCACGTTGGTGTCGCAGTCGGCGAACATATCGACCTCGTGCAGCAGCGCCTGCATCGACTCCGAGTGCGCGACGAGTTCGGACGGCCGCAGCGTATCGGCCGCATGCGCGCGCAGCTGCGTGACGAGCTTGCCGATCATCCCGCGCAGCTCGGCGCACGTGAAGTCGAGCGGCAGGATGTGCGAATAGTCGGGCGGATACTGCGACGCGTCGTGGTCGCGCGCCGCGCCGACCCAGACGACCGGCATGCCGATGTTGGCCTGCCAGTCGCGCAGGAACGCCGCGCCGGTCTCGATCATCGTCACGCTGATGATCGCGAGCGATGGCCGCAAGGCGGCGCGCTCCGGCGAGATTTCCGCATTGTCGGCGCGGATCACTTCGACGTCGAAGCTCGCCATGCAGCGGGCAACGCGGTCGACAATGTCCGCCTTGCCTTCCCAGACGTACAGGTCGAGTTCTGCGATTGCGGAGGGGGTTCTCATCGTTGATGCTTTCAATGAACGATTTGCGGGGCGTTGCAAGTCAAGCCGTGTTGAATCACGGTCAGCTGTCCGATCTGCAATCCTAATGCCGTCAGCAGTGGTGTCACCAGCGTATTGAGCAACGGATTGACTAGGCCGAGCAGCAACGGAATGAGCTGCCCCGTCAGCGGCTGAAGGATCACGGTCAGGATCGATAGATCCAGCCCCAAGACATTCAGCTGAAGCGACGGTAGATTCAACAGATTGGTCAGTTGTACGTTGAGTGTGTTGGTCGCCGTCGACGACGTGGTCCAGTTGGGCCCGGGAGACCACGCGGACGACGTACAAGCGCCGTTGCTCGGCTTGGTATTGCAGAACGAGTATTGCGAACTGTTCTGATAGACGATCCCCGTCCCGCTCAATGACAGGCTGGCGTTCAGCGCGCCAGGGGTCGAGGGCAATGGCGGCCCGCTGTAGATGGGCGTGCTGGCGCTACTCCCAACGTACGCGACGGGATTCGATACCGACAGGACGACTTGCAGAAGCGAAAAATTGCCGAGTAGTCCCCCGCCCGACAACTTGGCAACGGGAATCGTGCCGGAGGTGGACGCACAGCTCGGTGAATTGAGGTTCAGCTTGCCGCCAGTTGTTTGTCCGGCGCAAATCATCGCTACACCCGGCAACGCACCGAACGTCGCGGTGCTCGATGCAGGGGTCGATTGGCAACTCGTATTGGCCAGCCAAGCGCGCCCTGGGCCGCCCAGGACGATATAGAGCGGCAAGTGCGGTCCCGTCAGCTGAAGCGTCAATACGCCGGGAATTCCCAGTGGAGGCGGATCCGACAGCGCCTGCACATCGACGTAGAGTCCGATCTCCGCTTGCGACGCCTGCGTGCGCCAGATGCCGTTTACTTGTCCGGCCTCGCCAATTCCGATCGACGGCGGTGCCAGCACCTGCAATTGCAGGCTATTGACTCGAACCAGCGACGACACCGCTGAAATGAGCGGGCAAAACGGACTGCCGGGGCAGTTGCCTTGGCCGACCGACACCGTCAGCGCGCTGTTGTATGCCCCGACCTCCGCCGTCGTCAGCAGCAGTTGAAGCACATTGATGCTTGCGTTCGCGGCCGCTTCCGCATTGCTGCCCGAGTATTGAAGGAGACTTCCCAAAGAGATCTTGTTGGCATTGACGTTGGCGCCAACACTGTTCTTCAGCGCGGTGAGTACCGTGCCCACCGTGGTATTGCTGCCGACCGCGGTGGCGGTGAGGTTCAGGATATCCGCTACGGTCAGATTGAGACCGAGCAACTTCCCGACGCTGGCTGGACTCGACATCCCCGCGGTGCCGAGCTGTGTCGCGACGTTCGCCAACTGACCCAGCGTAACGTTTGCCCCGGCCAACGCCTGGTAACTCGCCAGACCGACATTGACGTTGGCCGACGCGCCCAGCAATCCGGTGAGCAGCGGGTCAAGAATCGCGGACGACGAGGAATTCAGGCTCGCGAGCGTCGACCCCACGCTGAACGTGTCGATTGCCGCCGCGCGTGCGGTAGCCGTTGCGGAAACAACGACCTGCCGCCCGCTCAACTTGTTCAGCAGCCCAAGGAAGAAGTAGCTCACCTGCCGGTACGCCGTCACCTGCGCCGCATTCGCCGCGGCCGACGCCGGCGTCACATAGGCGGTCGACGGATCCCACCTCCCGCAACTGACGGCAATCTGGTCCCTTCCCGCCGTAGGATTTGCCGTTGCCGTGGCGCTGATCAGCGTAACCGTATAACCCTTGTCGTTGATGTTCGCGCTCGTGGTTACATTGTTCTTCGCATCGCTCAGGCAACCAGTCGGATCGCTCGACATCGGCTGCACCGCCGCCAACGCGGCCAGGTCCGCGACCCGCTGCAGATCCCGCTTCTGCAGATACAGATTCGCGATGTCGATGACCCCGAGCACGACGATCGCGACCGTGACCCAGAGCGCTGCCATGACCACGATGGAACCGCGTTGACGTCGCTTCCCCGGCCAGCGAGCACCCCGCCGCCGAGATCCATATGGTTGATCTACGCGCATCGTCATCTCGCTTACTGCGCGCCCTGCCCGCTACCCGACATGCCACCGGACGAGCTACCAAGTTGCGTGCTCATCGACTCGGGAATCTTGTTCTTGAACGAATCGAGATAGCGCTGATAAACGAGCGACGCGACATCGCCGAGCATCGGTTGCGTCGGCGCCGCCGCGCGATTGTCTCGTTGCAACGAAAGCCACTCCTTCGTCGAACGGTCGACGTCGGATGCGGACGGTGCCGTTCCCTGTTGCGCCTGTGCGGCTGCAGTGCCCATCGCCATGCCCATGATCGCGCTCAACACCACGACGCGGCCCGCAAGCGTGTTTCGATAATATTTATTGTTCATGTCGTTCCCCGCCTGTCTGTTCATTGTGCAAACCGTTGCAGCAGCGGCACGGTCTGGTCATAGCCGAAATTATTTGCCATCGGCGTGATCGGTGCAGTCGTGGAGCGCCGCGATACCACCGGCGGCGTCGCGACCGCACGCTGCTGCGCACGTGCCGCGGCCGCGATTTTTGCGGCATCGCCGACGATGTTCTTGCGGATATCCGTCGGAAGATGCTGCTGGTTCATCAACCGCTGCGCGTCCTGCGAGCGCCCGGCAGCAAGCAGATACAGCGCGAGGTTGCTGACGATTTTCGGGTTGCGTTGATCCAGTTCCGCCGCCTTCATCAGCGGCACCCGCGCACCGACCACATCGCCGTTACGCAACTTCGCATAGGCGAGATCGGACAGCAGCGACGCGTCGGTCGGCGCGAGCTCGGACGCCTGCGTCAGGGCCTGTACCGCCTGGGCGAAATCGCCGGCCGCACCGGCGATCAGCCCAAGCCCCCGGAAACCACGCGCGGCGAGCGGCGTCTTCAGCAACTGTGTGTATGCAGCCGCGCTCGCAGCCGGCTGGTCGGTCATGCGCAGCGCATCAGCGCGCAGCAATATCGAGTCCGGCGACACGCCGTACGCCTTGTCGTATGCGTCGATGTGCGCAAGCGACGCGTAATAGAGACCCTCTGCCTGCATCCGCTGGATCAGACCGAGATACATCGCGGGCGTATCCGGCACCGCCTGTTTCTGGTCAGCCGCCTGGATCAGCGCCGCACGTTCGGTCTGTGCACCGACGCCGTACCCGCTTTCCTTGGTTGCACATGCGGCAAGGAGCAGCACCGCCATCGCCATACTTGCGTGCCTCGCCATCCTGCTTATCCGCTTCATCGTCTTTCCTTCCAACCATCAATGACGCGCCGACAGCGCATGCATCACCGCCAGAAACCCGGGCCCCGCCGTCACGATCAGCAGTGCGGGCAACAGCGTCAGGACCATGACACCTGTCATCTTCACGGTCAGTCGACCGATCCGCTCGCGCAGCATCGCGCGGCGCGTTTCGCGCAGCCGGTCGCCGAACTGCTTGAGCGGCTCCTGCACCGCGCCGCCGTGCTTGTCGACCTGCACCATCAACCGGGCAATCGCGCGCAAGTCCTCGTTGTCGAACCCGCCGGACAACCGCTGCATCGATTGGTCGCGCGTGCGGCCCGCCGCAAACTGACGCTGCGCGATTCCAACCTCGGACGACAGCACCGGCATCATCCCGCGGAAATCGTTCGTCACGACCTGCAGGCTTTGATCCAGCGACAATCCCACGCCCTGC
Source organism: Burkholderia sp. BCC1996 (assembly GCF_905339955.1). Lineage (NCBI taxonomy): Bacteria > Pseudomonadati > Pseudomonadota > Betaproteobacteria > Burkholderiales > Burkholderiaceae > Burkholderia > Burkholderia sp. BCC1996. Next base: position 70,981 of record NZ_CAJPHM010000029.1, on the reverse strand, counting down.
AACAGGCGCAGCATGTCGACGAGTAAAGGCAGTTCATCGACGACGCTCTGGCGCCGTGCCGCTGCACGACGGCGCACATAGAGTTTCGGCAGCATGAAGCCAAACCCGAATGCGGCGAACATGCCGATCGTCCAGTGTCCGCCTTTCATTCGTCCACTCGCGACTACCGCGAAAAGCACCGGCACCGCGATCCCGCAAGCGATCCGTGCGATCAGAAACAGCCCGCGCGTGTGCGTGTCGACGTAACCGCATTGCTCGAGAAGACGACGATCCTCTTCCGCGACGATGTGCTTGCCGAAACCGGTATCGAGCCAGCGCATCCCCGCCGCAGACAATCGTGCGAGCATTCGCTCGATGCGCTGCTGGCCACGCATGTCCGGTCTCGCTTCCGTACGTTCTTCCGTCGAGGTCCGGAGCTTGGCCGCTTCGAGTGCTGCCATACGCTGGTCGAGCGCATCGGCCAGCGCGCGTTGGGCACGCGACGCGGCCCTCGCACGCAGCAACGCGATCATTCCAAGCAAGAGCACGCCCAGCGCGCCGAGCGCCAGAGCAATCGAGCCGATCTGAGTTGCCGTCATCGCATCACCTGAGTCGAGCCATTCGATACAACCACACGCTCCCGGCAACCTGCATCAGGAACGCGAAGACAAGGAACGTGCGTCCGTTCGGATCAATCCACATGCCTTCCAGATACTTCGGATTGGTCATCACGACAAAACTGCCGATCGCGATCGGCAGCATCATGAGCACGAACGCCGACAACCGCGTCTCCGCCGACATCGCCGCCAGTTCGCGCTCCGCCTGCTCGAGGTCGCGCATGAACACGGCCATGCGCTCGAGCATCACGTCCGCACGGCCGCCATATTTGACCGACAATCGCAGCACGGATCCGAGAAGTTCGAATTCCTTCGTCCGGTAGATCTTCGCGATATGAAGCATCGCGCGATCGATCTCGACACCCGTGCGCAACATCCGGGACACGTGGTCGAGACACCCCCGCAGCGGCTCCTCCGTCGTCAGCAGCGCTGCCTGGAATGCGGCCGGCACGCTGTTGCCGAGCGTCACCAGTCGCACGATCCCGTCGAGAAACGATGGAATCTGCCGGACGATTTTCAGTCGACGCCGCTGGATGCGCGATGTGAGCCAGATGCCGAAAATCGCGCTCCCGCAGACAAGCGCGGCGAAACACGCGAGCACGCCGCCGCGGCTGCCCGCGATTGCCGCAACCGTCACGAGAGCCGCCAGCGCGACGATCGCCTTGCCGCGTGCGCCTTCGATCCCGGCACGGTTCACGAGGTCGGTCAGATACTCCGTCGCCATCGCCAGCCAGTGCACCCAGAAAGCACCGGATGCCGCATTGCGCGCGCCACTGGATGACGACACGACACGCGGCGCAGCGGATGCTGCCGGTCTTGCAACCGGTGCCGCCGCGCGTGCGCCGGGCTCCAGCCGACTGTCGATGAAGCGCTTCGCATCGGTGCGCACGCGCCGGGTTTCCGCATGTCGCCACAGCATCAGTGCCGATGCCACGCACAGCATCGCGACCGCGAGCATCCAGATCGTTGCGCTATACATTGAAGCCCCCGCCGCGACCGAAACCGCCGCCGCCAAAGCCGCCGCCGAAACTGCCCAGGCCGCTGTTCGTCAGCGTCTGGCGGAAACGCGCGAGCTTCGGCGAATGCGGATGAATGCCCAGCGACTCCCAGTGATCGACTTCCTCGCCCTCCGGCGTGACGCGCGCTTCGTAGCGATACAGCTCCTGCGTCGCGATGATGTTGTCGGACAGCCCAGTCACCTCGGTGATCGACAGAATCCGGCGGCGCCCATTCGACAGGCGTCCGATCTGCACGATGAAGTCGATCGCGTTCGCGATCTGGCGACGCAGGCTCGATTCGGTCCCCTGGAAGCCCGCGAAGCCGGCGAGCATCTCGAGACGGTACAGGCACTCGCGCGGCGAACTCGCGTGCACGGTGCCCATCGAGCCGTCGTGGCCCGTGTTCATGGCCTGAAGCATTTCGAGCACTTCACCGCCGCGCACTTCGCCGACGATGATCCGGTCCGGACGCATCCGCAGCGTATTGCGCAACAGATCGCGAATCGTCACGACGCCACTACCGTCGAACCCGCCCGGCCGGCTTTCGAGCCGCACGACGTGCGGATGGTTCAGCGACAGTTCCGCCGTATCCTCGATCGTCACGACACGCTCGGCCTCCGGAATGTGGAACGCGAGCGCATTGAGCAGCGACGTCTTGCCCGAGCTCGTGCCACCCGACACGAGCACGTTGCAGCGGGCCTCGACCGCCGCCTCGAGCAATGCACCGATCTCTTCGTTGTACGTGCCGTTGCCGAGCAAGTCCGAAGGCTTGAGCGGGTCCTTGCGGAATTTCCGGATCGACACGATCGGGCCGTCGATCGACAGCGGCTCGATCACGACGTTCACGCGGCCGCCGTCGGGCAGTCGCGCGTCGACCATCGGGTTCGATTCATCGAGACGGCGCCCGATCGGCGCGAGGATCCGGCGCACGATTCGCAGCAAATGCGCGTTGTCGGTGAAGCGCACCGGCAGCTTCGCTAGGATCCCGTGACGCGACACGTACACGTCGTTGTAGCCGTTGATCAGGATGTCCTCGACCGCCGGATCCGCGAGCAGATCCTCGATCGGCCCGAAGCCCGCGAGTTCCTTCGTCAGCGCCTCGGCGATCGCACGCACCTCGTTCTCGTTGAGCGGAATGCGGCGCAGGCGCACGAAGCTGTCGATCTCGAGATCGACGAACTGATTGATCGCCTGGCGCGACCATCGGCCGAACTCGGCGCCCAGTTCTTCGATACGCGTCAGCAGGTGCTCGTGCGCGGCATTCTTGATGTCGTGGAATTGCTGCGTCTGGGAGAACGGCGCTGCGCCGTCGGCGAATTGAATGTCGTGTGCCATCGGTTACGACCGCTTGGACGAAGGTTGAATGAAACGTTTGAGCGCGGACAGGCCGGGCGCCGCGCGCGACGCGCCCGCCATGCCCGATACGCCGGGCAACCGCGCGGCGAGGGATTCGAGTGCGCGCACGTAAGGATCACGCTCTGCCGCATCGACGATGAGCCGCCCCTGGTTCGCCGCATGGCCGATCGCGACGCGGCGCGCGGGCAAGCTGCCGACCAGCGACAACCCGAGACGCTCGGCGATCTGTCCGGGCATCAGGCCCAGCGCGGGATCGTACTGGTTGACCACGAGCTTGACGCGATCGGTATCGACGCCCCCATCGCGCAACCCGGTGATCAGGTCGGCGGCCGAAACGATCGATGCGACGCCTTGATCGCAGACCAGCCACGCCTCGTCGGCCGATGCGGCGATCTGCGTGACGAACTCGCGATTCGAGAACCCGCCGAGATCGACGACCTGCTGGTCGAAGAACGCACGAAAACGGTTCAGCAGGCCGACGCATGACGCATAAGACACGTCGCGCAACCCGCCCAGGTCCGGCGGCAGCGTCGTCAGCGCGACACCGCTCTGATGCCTCGTGAGCGCGGTGTTCACGAACGTGCGGTCGATGCGGCGCAGGTTCTGCACCGCATCGATGAAATGAAATTCGCAACGCGTGTTCAGAAACAGCGCGCCGTCGCCGGCCGGCAACCCCAGGTCGATCAGCGCGGTCTGGCGGCCGGCCGGCGCACCGCCGTCCGTGCCCGCCGCACCCGGCCCGAGTGCCCGCTTCTGAAGCCAGACCGCGAGGTTCGCTGCGAGCGTGCTGACCCCCATGCCCGCGCGCGCGCCGAGCAACGTGACGACCTTGCCGTGACGGCTCGTCGGCTCGCCGACGTGGGACAGCAATCCACGCGTCGTCCGCAGTGCATCCTCGGCCGATGCCGACACGTCGATGAAATCGCGCACGCCCGCGCGCAGTGCGGCAAGCGTGCTCTCCGGCTGGGTGAGCGAGCCCAGCGCGACGATCGGCAACCCCGGATGTGCCGCGCGTACCGTGGCCGCAGCGACGCTCGCCGCTTCGCTGCGTTCGGAGAAATCGATGAACACGAGCGCCGGATTGAGCCCTGTGATGCGCTGCGCAAGCACGCCCGGCTCCAGCGACGCGGCCTCGACCGCACCGGCCGACACCAGCGTATCGGCCAGCCAGCGCACATGCGCTTCCTTTGTCGATGCGCAAACGAAGTAGTCGGTCACGGCGGGTTCACACAACGATTGGGTTCGTGCATTCATGTCGAACACCCCCGATTACGCAAGGCGTAGCAATGTGCCACGACGCGCAATGCATCAGATTCATTTCGAAAACCCCGGTGCCGCATCCGGCGATGCCGCACCGCCCAGGTAGGATCGCCATACCGGCCCGTCGCGCTGCTCGGACAATTCGCCAGGCGTCGCAGGCAGCACCGCCCCCTTCGCAATCGGTGCGACGAGATGCGGTGTCACGATGATCAGCAATTCCTTGTCGTTCTGCTGGTAGTTCAGGTTCTTGAAGAACGTGCCGATGATCGGCAGGTCGCCGAGCAGCGGCACCTTGCTCACGTTCGACATCGTCTGGCGATCGATCAGGCCGCCGATCACGAAACTCTCGCCATCGCCGAGTTCGACCGTCGTGTCGGCACGACGCGTCGTGATGCCCGGCACGGCGACACCGCTGATCGTCACGCTGTTCACGAAATCGAGCTGGCTCGATTCCGGCGCGACCTTCAGCGCGATCCGGCTTGGGCTCAGCACCGTCGGAGTCAGCGACAGTCCCACACCGTATTGTTTCCACTGGATCGCGGTCGAGCCAAGCCCCTGCGGCGACGGAACCGGGATCTCGCCGCCGGCGAGGAAGCTGGCGCTCTGGCCGGACAGCGCGACGAGCGTCGGCTCCGCGAGCACGCGCGCCAGATTGTTCGCTTCGAGCAGCGACAGGTCGGCGAAGATGCCGCGGCCTGCTGCATTCACGACCAGGTTGAATGCAGACGCAACCGGTGCGCCGAGCGTCGGAATATACCCGGCCGTACCCGGGCCCGACGCGCCGTTATACGACTGCACGCCGCCCGGCGAAAACGAGCCGAACGAAAAGCCGTTGCTCTGCTTGAAGAAGTTGAAGCCGACCTGCTTGAGCACCGAGCGGCTGAATTCCACGACCCGCACGTCGACCTGCACGACATTCTTGCCGGCCAGCGTCGAACGATCGATCACCGTGCCTTTCGGGCTCATGTTCTTGGCGACCGCCACGGCACGTTCGTGCGCATCGAGCGATGCCGACGTTCCCCGCAGCACCGACGTCCCGCCGTATGCCTTCACCTGCGGCGTCGAACCGTCGAGCACCGCTTGCGCAGCAGCATCGACGACTTCGACACTCCACACCGTCGGCTCGTCGTGACCGCGCTCCCACAACATCACGTTCGTTGTACCCGGCGCTTTCGCGGTCAGCAGCACGGAACCGGTACGACTGCCCTTCATGATCAACACGTCGGCGATCGCGGGATCGCCGACTGCGACACGCTGCAGCGCACGACCTGCAGAAATCTGCCGCTGCGCGCCGACCGCGAGTTCAATCGTGCCGCTCGCGCTTGCAGTGGATGCGAATGTCAAGGTCCAGAGAGCAATCGCGAATGCAGTCAGTATGTTTTTCATTGTTTGTTGGGCCGTCGCACGGCCTTTACTTGTCGTCGCAGATATCGATGGCCACCGATGTTGTTCAATATGCAACCGTTTCCGAGCGGCCGCCGCGGATCAGCTCGATGCTGCCGCCGCCGCTACCGCCTCCGACGGATCGCCCTGCCGGCGGCAAGCGCGATGGCAGCGGCGGCACATTCACGTTGGCCACCGCAGTCCTCGACGTACCGGACAGCTGTTGCAGCGATACGCCGACCGCGGCAAGCGCCGACGGCGACAACTTGTTGTCCGTACGCACCGCCACCGTCTGCATCGCAAGCTCGTCGTCGCGCGGATTGCGCAGTGCGAGCGTCAGCCGACCGCTCGCCTCGCCGAGCGTGAGTGCATCGACCTGCGCCGTCGGCACCGCGAGCACCGCGATGCGCGTATTGCTCGGCTGGCCGTTATTGCCGTTCGTGTTGCTGCCGCTGTCGCGCTCCGGCGTCGCGTCGCCGAACGACAGCACGCGCACCTTCGACATCAGGAGCCGCGCTTGTGTCTGCGAGACTTCGCCGTCGAGCATCCCGCCGCCCGCCTCACGCTTCAGGTTCACGAAGACGTCGACGAAGTTGCCGGGCCGCAGGCGATTGCCGACCGCATTGGTCTCGTCGACACGAACCGCAATCGCGCGCTCGCCCGGCTGCACGTCCTCGGCAAGCCCCGACACCAGTGCGTCCGACACAACCGGTGCCGACGCCGGGATGTCTCTCACCGGAACGCGACCGACCAGGGCGGCCGGATCGGAAAACGCACCTGCCGGCGCAGGAGCAACTGGTTGAACCTTCAACGCATCGGCGGCAATCGGCTGCCCCATCGGCAGCGCGCGCGTCGCGATAACCACTGACACCGGGCTCGCAGCGATAGCCTGTTGCACGGGGATGGGACTAGGCGTACTGCGTCCAAGCATCCAAGCGTAGATTCCAAGCAGAACAGCGATCGCAATCAGCAACCCCGCGATGATTTTTGTCAGATTGTTGGCCATGTTGATATCGGAATGCCGGAATCAGGTTCTGGAGCGTGATGACGGTCGGGCGACTCGATCAAGTAGGATTGCGATTCAGAGCATGCTTGGCTGAACTTGCACGGTCGCACTACTCTGCAACTGCGGCGCAGTGAACAGGAATATCCACGGGATCAGCGGATTCGCCGCGTATGAATAGGTCGTTGTCACCATCACGTTGAATGCGGCGGTGGACGTCGATGTGAATGTCCCGCCGCAGGTCACGCCGGGCGTCGACGTGGGCGACGGTATCGAGGTGGACACCTGCGCGGCGAAACTGACGTTCTTCGACCACGGTGCGCCGCCCAATGCTTGCGTCACGGCATTTCGCGCATTGACCTGCAGGCGGTCGCACGGCGCCGACGTGTAGTTCAACGCAGCGCGCGCGCCTTCGGATGCCGCGAATGTCAGGCTTTGCTGGATGATGAACACCATCCCGAACGTGACGATCGCGTAGAAAATCAGGAAGAACAAAGGAAAGACGACAGCGAACTCAACCGCCGCCACTCCCCGTTGCCGCCGCCATGCGGACGGCTGGCGCGCTTGCGTCCCCCGAGCCATCACATTCCCCTCACATACATAAGATGCAGAAGCCAAACAGCCGCGGGTATAACGAGAAAGGCCGCGTAGGGCGTCGCGCGACGGCCGCCGAGCGTCATTGTGGGCATCGTGCGCTTGTACAGCAGGGAAACAGACGTCCGCGACAGCAGCATTAACCAAAGCGCGTGCAGCCCCCCGGCGAGACTCGCGACAACCCAAAGCCACAACAATGCTTGCGCACCACACCATGCACCCAGTACGGCGAATACCTTAACGTCGGCCGCGCCCATGACGCGCAATGCGAACAAGGGCGAAAAGCAAATCAGCCCTACGAGCGCGCCTGCCAATGATTGAGAGAGGGAAATTCCAAACGGATTTCCGGAGATCGTCGCGCCCACCAGTGCGGCCACCAAACCGAAAATGACGAGTGAATTTCGAATGCGCCGAAGACGGATATCACTGGCCGCGACAAATACCGCCCAGCCCAGGAATGTCCCGCAGAAAATAAGACGTACCATCACGCCGCGATCGATCCCGGCCAGATCGGCGGGCGAACAACTAATGCAGTCCGCCCGCTGCCCGGCCGCAAGATGATTTCCGGAACCCGCGCCCTCTCACCCGCCGCGATTAACTCGAAGCAGCCGCAGTCCAGCACGTGCTGCTCGGCGCCGAGACACAGGTACCAATTTTTGAGAAGGTACTGCTGAGATTGGACCCCACCGAGGAGGCGCCAGCGATGATGGCAACAGCAATCAGACCCGCAATCAGCCCATACTCGATTGCGGTAACCCCGTCTTCTTCCTTGAGGAAGCGCTTGATGAGTGCTTTCATTTTTTAATTCCTCGTGCCTGTATGTACGTTTTTTGGCCTTTTATACGTTGTACATCCCCGCATATCGGGCCCTTGCCCCGCGTCGTTCGCTACAACTAAGTAACGACAACCGGATGCGCTTTCTTTATATGTCACCCCGAGGGGTATGTATCACAATTTGATGCAAGTTAACATTCGCGATAGTGACCCTCCTCGAACGTCGTGTACCGAGCTGTACATTTCCTTACACCTGCTCCGGATTCTATATCCGATCGTATTTAACTTCCAACCTCTTTTAAGACCGGATCGAAAAAACTTTCCGGGAGCACAGCCGTATTTGTACGGCGTTTCGGTACGACTTACACATAGGACTTACGATAGGTTAGATGTGCACACCTAATCCACCAGTAAAACAGCCGGAGCGCCCGCCAGGCCTGCACGCCCGCCCACGTTACGCCGCACGCGTAACGCCAATGTTGTGACGTTACGTTACGAAACGGCCGAAACCGTTCTCATTCGACCGTTCTTAAACAGATTCAACAATCTTTCAGTTTGCCTAAATCCCTTTTCCGACAAGGAATTGCCCCGTTTAAAACCAATCGTCGAACCGTCGGCCATCGAAATGGCACGACAGTTGCAGAGTAGTCCCCGCATCACTCAACACAACATCAGCTTCAATGCGAGGACGAAATGGACATTCAGGTTATCCCTCATGGCACGCTCCGGACGACTATGATCGCGGCCACCGTGGCAGCCATGCTTTCCCTCTCCGCGTGCGGCGGCTCCGGTTCCATCAGCAAGGGGCTCAGCGGCGGCTCCAGCTCGGGCGGTGGCGACTCCGTCTCGACGTCGGGTGGCGGCACCTCGGGCGGCACGTCCGGTTCGACGAGCGGCAGCACGTCGGGCGGCACCAGTGGCTCGACCAGTGGCAGCACGAGCGGCTCGACGAGCGGCAGCACCAGCGGCTCGACGAGCGGCTCGACGAGCGGCACGACGAGCGGAACGTCCAGCGGAACGAGCGGCACCTCCGGTGTGTCGTCGAACGCAGTGGGTCAGGTCCTCGCAAGCGGCAGCAATCTCGTCACCAATCTCGGTGGCACCGTGTCAAACCTCGGCGGCGTCGTCGCCGGCCAGTCGTTGCCCGGCGTCAACCCGGCCACGACGCAAGCGGCGGGCGGCATCATCCAGAACGTCGGCGGCGCGGTCACTGCACTCGGCAATGGCCTCGGCAACGGCCTCGGCCAGCTCGGCGCAACGAAAGACCCGGTCGGCGTCACGGTCGCCAGCACCGGCGGCGTGGTGAACCAGCTCGGCGGCGCAGCCACGCAGACCGGCAACCTGGTCACGAGCCTCGGCAGCGGCCCGTTGTCGCCACTCGCTCCCGTCACCGGCGCCGTCGGCGGCCTCGTGACGCAGGTCGGCAACGCGGTTTCGAACGGCGGCACCACGCTGTCCAACGTGCTGTCGACCGGCCCGATCCAGCAGGTCACGCAGACGGTCAGCTCGGCGATCACGCCGATCACGACGATGGTCGGTCAGACGACGCAGACGATCGGGACGGCCACCGGCCTCGGCGCCCCTGTCAACACGCTGCTCGGCACGATCGGCAACGGCCTGAACCAGGGCGGCGCGGTGATTGCGTCGACGGGCGGCAATCCCGTCACGACCGGCCTCGGCAGCACTGTCTCGTCGACCGGCAATACCGTGAAGGCCGTCGGCGGCCTGCTCACGGGCGCCACCGGCGGCGCGACCAACCCGCTCGCGCCGCTCACGGGCCTGCTCACGACCGTCACCGGCACGCTCGGCGGCGCAACGGGCGGTACGAGCGGCGGCCCGCTCGCTCCAGTCACCGGCCTCGTCTCCACCGTCACCGGCGCACTCGGTGGCGCAGCCGGCGGCACGAGCGGCGGTCCGCTCGCTCCAGTCACCGGCCTCGTCTCCACCGTCACCGGCGCACTCGGCGGCGCAACGGGCGGCACGAGCGGCAGCAACCCGCTCGCTCCGGTCACCGGCCTCGTCTCCACCGTCACCGGCGCGCTCGGCGGCGCAACGGGCGGCACGAGCGGCGGTCCGCTCGCTCCGGTCACCGGCCTCGTCTCCACCGTCACCGGCGCGCTCGGCGGCGCAACGGGCGGCGCGGGCGGCAGCAACCCGCTCGCTCCCGTGACGGGCGCCGTGTCCGCGGTCACCAGCACGGTCGGTGCCCCGGCACTGAGCGGCACCACGGGCGCCGTCACGAATTCGGGCTCGGGCTCGAACCCGCTCGCGCCTGTCACGTCGCTGCTCGGCGGCCTGCTCGGCGGCACGCACGGCAAGTAATCGAACATCCATTCATCGACAAGACAGCGAGGAGTCCATCATGTCCCAGCAACGTTCCATCACGACGGCCGCCCTGCGCCAATGGCGCGCGCCCCTCACCGCTTTCGCCGCAGCGTGCCTGCTGGCCGCCTGCGGCGGCAACAGCGTCAGCACGCCGCCGACGAGCAGCAATGCCGGCAGCAGCAGCGGCACGAGCGGCACCAGTGGTACGAGCGGCACCAGCGGCTCGTCCACCGGCACCAAGGGCGCTGTCAGCACGATCGGCCAGACGGCAACCGACCTCGGCAGCACGGTCGGCAACATCAGCGTGCCCGGCCTCGGCGACGGCGTGACGAAGGGTGTCGGCAGCACCGTCTCGAGCACCGGCACGATCATCAACGCGGCTGCCGATGCGTTGAGCAACGGGCTGGGACAGACCGGCTCGATCAAGGATCCCGTCGGCACGACGGTCGCCGGCCTCGGGAACGTCGTGGGCGCGACGAGCAACACCGTGTCCGGACTGAGTTCGACGGTCAAGGCGCTCGGCACGGGTCAGCTCGCGCCGCTCGCCCCTGTCACGACGCCGGTCGGAACCGTGCTCGACACGGTTGCCAACGGCCTCTCGGCAGCCGGCACGACGATCGGTTCGACGCTGTCGTCGGGTGCCGTGCAGCAGGTTACGCAACCGCTCAGCTCGGCGATCACGCCGCTGGTGATCACCGCAGGCCAGGTCACGCAACAGGTCGGCACGACCACCGGCCTCGGGCAGCCCGTGTCGGGCCTGCTCGGTCAGGTCGGCGGTGCAATCAGCTCGGCGGGCACGAAGGTCGCAAGCACGTCTAACCAGCCGCTCGTCGGCGACGTCGGCCAGCTCGTCACCGCGGTCGGAAACACCGTGACCAACGCGGGCGGCCTCGTGAACCCGAACGGTCCGAACGGCGCGGCACCGATCCCCGGCCTGCTCACCAGCCTCGTCGGCGGCTCGACGGCTACGGTCCAGAACGGCACGTCGTCGGGTTCCGGCTCGACGAACCCGCTCGGCGGCCTGCTGTCCGGCCTCGGCTCGACGCCGCTCGGTTCGCTCACGGGTGCGGTCGGCGGCGCAACGGGCAGCTCGGGCAGCAATCCGCTCGCGCCCGTCACGGGCCTCGTGTCGACGGTCACGGGCACGCTGGGCGGCGCAACGGGTGGTGCAGGCGGGGCAAACCCTCTCGCGCCCGTGACCGGTTTGCTGAATACTGTCACCGGAACAGTCGGCGGTGCAGCGGGAACCGGGGGTTCGTCGAGCCCGCTCGCACCGGTCACGTCGCTGGTCGGCAGCGTGACGGGTGCGGCATCGTCGGGCAGTTCGACGGGTCTGCTGGCACCGGTCACGGGGCTGCTGGGCACGCTGGGTAGCGTCGGCAAGTAAGGAGGACGATCGCGCCTTTGCAGCCGGAGCAGGAGGCGCGGCCGTACCAATACAACCGGCAATGCGGCACGCGGCGCGCGACACCCTGGTGTCGCGCGCCCGCATTAGAAAGAAGATGAAAAGCAAGGCCTACGAGGAAGAACAATGAAATCCAGACTCGACAGATGGATGATGCTGCTCGCTATCGCGGCGGCAGGCACGGCACATGCACAAACGCGCGCGGCAGGTAACCCGCTCGATTCCCTCCCCCAGATCAACGCACCGCAGAAAGGCCCGAGCGTCACCGTGCAGGTCGCGCCGCAGGCACCGCAACTGCAGGAACTGCTGTCGCGGCACCTGACGCCGACGACGTTCCAGGTGGAAGGCGTGAAGTCGGTGCCGTTCGACGAAATCTCGCGTCGCTTCACGCCCCTCGTCGGCAAGGACATCACGATCGGCGAGCTGATCGAAACCGCCAACGGCGTGACCAAGCTGTACCAGGATCGCGGCTATGCGCTGTCGTTCGCGTTCATTCCCGCGCAGACGTTCGAGAACGGCGTCGTGCGCGTCACGGTCGTCGAAGGCTATGTGTCGGACGTCAAGGTGACCGGCAAGCCCGGCGCGATGGAATCGAAGATCCGCGCGATCGCCGCGCACATCACGGCCGATCGCCCGCTGCGCCGCGCGACGTTCGAACGCTACGTGAACACGTTCGGCCTCCTGCCCGGCGTGTCGGTGAAGGCCAATGTGCCGCCACCGCAGACGACCGACGGCGCAACGACGCTCGAACTGGCCGTCGACCGCAAGGCATTCAACATCAGCACCGGCATCGATTTCAATCACCCGGGCGTGCAGGGGCTCATCACCGCAACGGAAAACGGCCTCACGTCGTTCGGCGAGCAATTGAGCATTTCCGCGCTGGTGCCGCCCGGACGCGACAAGCAGACCTACGTCGCATTCAGCGGTGCCGTGCCGGTCGGCAGCAGCGGCCTGGTCACGCGCCTCGACGCCAGCACGTATCGCGGCAAGCCGACCGACAACCCGGGCCTGCCGTCGACCGTCGAGCGCACCGTCAAGAACGAGAAGCTCGGTCTTTCGGCATCCTATCCGTTGCTGCTGAACAACCAGCGCAGCCTGCTCGGCACCGTGTCGGGCTATGCGTCGCACAACGAAGACCGCTACCAGAACAAGATCAGCGGCAACAGCATCGATACACGCTCGCAGGTCCGCGTGCTGCAGATGCAGCTCGACTACACGAGCGTATCGGCCAAGCAGGTACAGAAGCTGAGCGTGAACGTCGCGAAGGGCTTCAACATTCTCGGCGCGTCGAAATCGCAGGACATCACGATCGGCTCGAACACGACGTCGGTGGACAGCCCGATCTCGCTGACGTTCGTGCGCACCGGCGCGACCTTCACGCAAACCAATGAATGGCCGTTCAAGATCGGCACGTCGGTCTCGCTGACCGGCCAGTACAGCCCCGACTCGCTGCCGACGTCGGAGCAGATCTCGTTCGGTTCGACGCGCTATGCGCTCGGCTACCAGCCCGGCGAAACGTCGGGCGACTCGGGCTGGGGGATGTCGCTGGAGGTCAACCGCGGATTCACGCCGGGCTGGACGTACATGAAATCGATCACGCCGTACATCGCGTACGACATGGCGCGCGTGTACCTGCATACCGGCACGCCGTCGCCGAGCCGCCTGTCGTCGGTCGGTATCGGCGTGCGGTTTACCGACAGCCGCTACTACAGTCTCGATCTGAACATCGCGAAGCCGGTCGGCGATGCACCGGTTGAAAGCGCATCGCGCAGCCCGCGCGTGAATGCCGCGTTCTCGTATCAGCTCAACTGATCGGTCACCAGACAGCCTGCGTCTCGCGGGCCGTTTGGATTAGAACCCCCTCTATCAAACGCGGCGGGCGGTTTCACGTATTCTGGCAAAGCTCGCAACATGCCACCGTCCCATGCAGACGGTCGTGCGGGCGCATCGAACACGACATGAAACAAGGAGGAAGACGATGATTCAACTGACCCGCCCGTTGCGCGCACTGGCCATCGCGAGTGCCCTGCTCGCTTGCGCCGCCCCCACCTTCGCCCAGGCCGACAGCCCCATCGGCATGTGGCAGACGATCGACGACAACACGCATCAGCCGAAGGCGCTCGTGCAGATCGCCGACGACGGCGAAGGCTCGCTGTCGGGCAAGGTCGTCAAAGGCCTCGGCGCCAATGACACGCCCGATCGCCGCTGCACCGCATGCACGGACGAGCGCAAGGATCAGCTCATCAAGGGCATGACGATCATCAAGGCGATGAAGAAGGACGGCGATCACTGGGACGGCGGCAACATTCTCGACCCGGAGAACGGCAAGGTCTACAAGTGCAAGATGTCGCTCGAAGACGGCGGCCAGAAGCTCGTCGTGCGCGGCTATATCGGCGTATCGCTGCTCGGCCGGTCGCAGACCTGGGTTCGCGCACAATGACGCAACGCGCGTCGACACGCGCGACGCGATAAAAAAATCGGCCTGCGACGACGTCGTCAGGCCGATTTTGTTTTGACGCCGACGTGCATGAAACCGATCGACATCACGCTGCGCGCTTCAGCGCATCCGCCGTGTAGCTGCGCGGCGTGCGATAGACCGGCGCCACGGCACTGCGCACCGCCGCCGCCTTCGATTGCGCGTGCTTGCGCATCCGCGTGGCCAGCTGGTCGCACAGCTTCGCGCCTGCGTCGCCATACAACGCGTGCATCACCTGGCGCAGCGTGCCGGTCTCGTGCCAGACCTTGAAACGGCGGTGGCAGGTTTGGTACGAAGGGTAACGACGCGGCATCGCGGACCAGGTCGCGCCGCTATAGATGATCCACAGCACGCCGTTCAGGACGGCGCGTGTGTTGGCCAATGGTCGGCCGCGCAACTCGGTGCGCGGCTGCATTTCGGGCAAAAACGGCGCAACGCAGCGCCACTCATGGTCGGTCAGATCGCGATACGGTGTCATGGATATCTCCAGCCTTGGGAACCATGACGCAACGATATCGGCTGACCTCAACCGTGAACATAAGACGAGTCCGAAAATACCCGGAGATTGCGGGAATTTGACCGGAATTGACCTTTGAAGCCCGCCGCTCGCCGGCAACCGCGATCAGGTCAGCGAAGTATCGACGATACGACGCGGCGTTTCGAGGTATTCCTTCGACTGCATCTCGACGATCCGCGACACCGTGCGCGTGAACTCGTTCGCCATCGGCCCTTCGACGTACAGCTGCTCCGCCGGCACCGCCGCGGACATCAGCAGCTTGACCTTGTGGTCGTACAGCACGTCGATGAGCCAGGTGAAGCGTCGCGCCTCGGACGCCATCCGCGGCGACATCTGCGGCACTTCCGACAGCACGATCGCATGGAAGCGGCTGGCAAGCTCGAGATAGTCGTTCTGTGAACGCGGGCCGCCGCACAGCGTCGCGAAGTCGAACCAGACGACGCCGTCTGCCTTGCGCAGCGCCTTCAACTCGCGCTTCTCGATATGCAGGATCGGGCTTTCGTCCGGCACCGCGGCGAGCTTCGCGAACGCATGACGCAGTTCGCGATCGGCGTCCGCGCCGAGCGGCGTGTGGTACATCTGCACCTGCGCCAGCGTGCGCTGGCGATAGTCGACGCCCGCGTCGACGTTCAGCACGTCGAGCTTTTGCTTGATCAGCGCGATCGCCGGCAGCATGCGGTCGCGATGCAGGCCATCGGGATACAGATCGTCGGGATCGTAGTTGGACGTCATCACGAACTGCACGCCGTTGTTGAAGAGGCGATCGAGCAGCCGGTACAGGATCATCGCGTCGGCGATGTCCGACACGTGGAATTCGTCGAAACAGATCAGCCGGTAGCGTTTCGCGATGCGCCGCGCGAGCTCGTCGAGCGGATCGGCCTGCCCTTTCAGCTCCTCGAGTTCGCGGTGGACTTCACGCATGAATTCGTGGAAATGCAGGCGCGTCTTGCGCTGCACGGGCACCACCGCATAGAAGCTGTCCATCAGGAAGCTCTTGCCGCGGCCGACGCCGCCCCACATGTAGACGCCGCGCGGGAGGTCCGGATGATTGATGAGCTTCTTGAACGCGTTCGAGCGACGCGCCTTGTACTCGACCCACTCGTCGAAACATTGCTGCAGGCGGTCGACGGCCGCGCGCTGGGCGGGATCGGACTGATAGCCGCGCGTGGTCAGTTCGCGCGTGTAGTATTCGGTGACGTTCATCGGGCAAACCGGAAAGAACGAAGGCGAGCGGGAAACCCCCGCCCGCCTTCGTCATGAGACGGCTGCACCGGCCAATGGCCGGCCGGCGCTATACCGCGCTCAGCTGTTCAGCGAGCGCTTGTCGACGGCGAGCGCCGCTTCGCGCATCACTTCCGACATCGACGGGTGCGGATGGCAGATGCGGGCGATGTCTTCCGACGCCGCCTTGAACTCCATCGCCACCACGGCTTCCGCGATCAGGTCCGACGCGTTCGCGGCGATCACGTGCACGCCGAGCAGTTCGTCGGTCTTCGCGTCCGCGATCATCTTCACGAAGCCGTCCGGCGCATTCATGCCGAGCGCGCGGCCGTTGATCGAGAACGGGAACTTGCCCGACTTGATCTCGCGGCCTTCGGCCTTCAGCTGCTGTTCCGTCTTGCCGACCCATGCGATTTCCGGGTACGTGTAGATCACCCACGGAATGCAGTTGTAGTCGATGTGCGGCTTCTGGCCGTCGATCACTTCCGCGACCAGCACGCCTTCGTCTTCCGCCTTGTGCGCGAGCATCGGGCCGCGCACCACGTCGCCGATCGCGTAGACGTTCGGCACCGCGGTACGGCAGTGGTCGTCCACGTCGATGAAGCCACGCTCGTTCGCCTTCAGGCCGATTGCCTCGAGGCCGAGGTTGTCGGTGTTCGGCACGCGGCCGACCGACACGATCAGGCGGTCGGCGTCGAGCGTCTGCGCGTTGCCGTCCTTGTCCGTGTAAGCGATCGACACGTCGTCGGCGGTCGTCTTCACTTCGCCGATCTTCACGCCGAGATGGATGTCGAGGCCCTGCTTCTTGAACAGCTTGGCCGCTTCCTTCGCGAGCGCTTCGTCGGCTGCACCGAGGAATGCCGGCAGCGCTTCGAGCACCGTCACTTCGGCACCCAGGCGACGCCACACCGAGCCGAGCTCGAGGCCGATCACGCCTGCGCCGATCACGGCGAGCTTCTTCGGCACCGAGTCGAACGTCAGCGCACCTTCGTTGTCCGACACGATCTTGTTGTCGACGGGGATACCCGGCAGGTGACGCGCCTTCGAGCCCGTCGCGATGATCACGTTCTTCGCGGTGACGACTTCGGTTTCACCCTCGCCGCTCACTTCGATCTGCACGCCGGCATCGGTCTTGCCGGTGAACTTGCCATGGCCCTTCAGCCAGGTGATCTTGTTCTTCTTGAACAGGAACTCGATCCCGCTCGTCATCTTCTCGACGATCGCATCCTTGCGGCCGAGCATCTTCGCGACGTCGATCTTCACGCCGTCGACCGTGATGCCGTGGTCGGCCAGGTGATGCGACGTGTTCTCGAACTCTTCCGACGAGGCGAGCAGCGCCTTCGACGGGATGCAGCCGACGTTCAGGCAGGTACCGCCGAGCTTCAGCGCGCCGGCCGGGTTCTTCCACTTCTCGATACACGCAACGGTCTTGCCGAGCTGCGCGGCGCGAATCGCGGCGATGTAGCCGCCGGGGCCGGCGCCGATCACGACGACGTCAAATTCCTTGGACATGACAATCCTTTCTACTTGTACGCCCGCACGCTCGCGCAAGTGCGCGAGCGTGCGGGGCGGGTCAATGCAGTGAGACTCGGCTTACAGGTCGAGCAGCAGGCGTGCCGGATCTTCCAGCGCATCCTTCATCGCGACGAGCGACAGGACTGCTTCGCGGCCGTCGATGATGCGGTGGTCGTACGACAGGGCCAGGTAGTTGATCGGACGGATCACGATCTGGCCGTTTTCGACAACCGGGCGCTCCTTCGTCGCGTGCACGCCGAGGATGGCCGATTGCGGCGGGTTGATGATCGGGGTCGACAGCATCGAGCCGAACACGCCGCCGTTCGAGATCGAGAACGTACCGCCCGTCATTTCCTCGATCGACAGCTTGCCGTCCTTCGCCTTCTGGCCGAATTCGGCGATCTTCTTCTCGATCTCGGCGAGGCTCAGCTGATCGGCGTTGCGCAGGATCGGCACGACCAGGCCGCGCGGCGAACCGACCGCGATACCGATGTCGAAGTAGCCGTGGTAGACGATGTCGTTACCGTCGATCGACGCGTTCACCAGCGGGAACTTCTTCAGCGCGTGCACGGCCGCCTTCACGAAGAACGACATGAAGCCGAGCTTCACGCCATGTTCCTTCTCGAACTTGTCCTTGTACTTGTTGCGCAGTTCCATGACCGGAGCCATGTTCACTTCGTTGAACGTCGTCAGGATCGCGTTGGTCTGCTGCGACTCGAGCAGACGCTCGGCGATACGCGCACGCAGGCGCGACATCGGCACGCGCTGTTCCGGACGATCGTTCAGCCACGTTGCTGCCGATGCCGGCACCTTCACTTCCGGCAGCGCCGGCTTCGCAGCAGCGGCCTTCGCCGGTGCGGCGGCCGGAGCAGCCTTCGGTGCGCTGCCTGCGGCCAGCGCGTCGCCCTTCGTGACACGGCCGTCACGGCCCGAACCTGCGACGTCGCCTGCCGACAGGCCCTTCTCGGCCAGCAGCTTCGCTGCGGCCGGCGATGCGGCGGCCGAGCTCGACGCGGTCGCGACGGCCGGCTGTGCTGCCGGTGCGGCTGCAGCAGGGGCTGCCGCCGGCTTCACTTCGGCGGCGCCTGCCGCTGCTTCGGCAGCACCTGCCTTCGCTTCGGTGTCGATCGTCGCGATGATCTGGTCGGCGACCACGGTGTCACCGTCGTTCTGCAGCACTTGCGCGAGCACGCCCGCGGCCGGTGCCGGCACTTCGAGCACGACCTTGTCGGTCTCGAGTTCGATCAGGATTTCGTCCTGCGCGACTGCTTCGCCCGGCTTCTTCTTCCACTGCAGCATGGTGGCTTCCGAAACCGACTCTGAAAGCTGGGGGACTTTGACTTCTACGATAGCCATGTGATTTTCCTGGATGCTTAATCTGGGGTATGACGAGGTTCGTGCGATTCCTTCGGCCGGTGCGGCGCGCGACGCGCCCGGCAGGCCAAAAGAGACGGGAAAGCGCAGTGCGCCTTCCCGTTTCGCTTGACGTCGGTTATTTCGCGATCGATGCGCTCTTCAGGCGGCCGAATGCACCTTCGATGAGGGCCTTCTGCTGCTCGTAGTGCTTCGCGTAGTAGCCAACCGCCGGCGAGGCCGAAGCCGGACGGCCGCTGTATGCCAGCTTCTGCCCTTCCTTCATGCCTTCCTTCAGGTGGTGCTCGACGTAGAACCAGGGACCCTGGTTCTGCGGCTCGTCCTGCACCCAGACCACTTCAGTCGCGTTCTCGTACTTCTTCATTTCGGCTTCGAACTGCTTGTGCGCGAACGGATACAGCTGCTCGATACGGATGATCGCGACGTCGTTCGCCTTCGCTTCGCGGCGATGCGCGACGAGGTCGTAGTACACGCGGCCCGAGCAAGCCAGCACGCGCTTGACCTTCTTCGCGTCGATGCCGCCGTCGGTTTCGCCCAGCACCGGCTGGAACGAACCCTTCGCGAGTTCCGACAGGTCCGACACCGCTTCCTTGTGACGCAGCAGCGACTTCGGCGTGGCGACGATCAGCGGCTTGCGGAACAGGCGGATCATCTGGCGACGCAGCAGGTGGAAAATCTGCGCCGGCGTCGTCGGCTGGACGACCTGCATGTTGTGATCGGCACACAGTTGCAGGAAACGCTCGATACGCGTCGACGAGTGTTCCGGACCCTGGCCTTCGTAGCCGTGCGGCAGCAGCATCGTGAGACCCGACACGCGGCCCCACTTCACTTCGCCCGACGAGATGAACTGGTCGATCACGACCTGCGCGCCGTTGACGAAGTCGCCGAACTGCGCTTCCCACAGCACGAGCGTGTTCGGCTCGGCGGTCGAGTAACCGTATTCGAAGCCCAGCACCGCTTCTTCCGACAGCACCGAGTCGATCACCGTGAACTTCGCCTGACCGTCGGCGATGTTCTGCAGCGGCACGTACGTGCCGTCGTTCCAGCGCTCGCGGTTCTGGTCGTGCAGCACCGCGTGACGGTGCGTGAACGTGCCGCGGCCCGAGTCCTGGCCCGTCAGGCGCACCGAGTAGCCCGATGCGACGAGCGACGCGAACGCGAGGTGTTCGCCCATGCCCCAGTCGAGCGGCTGGTCGCCGCGCGCCATGTTGCGGCGGTCGTTGATCACGCGCTCGACGAGCGGGTGAACCTTGAAGTTTTCCGGGACCGTCGTGATGCGTTCGCCGAGGCGCTTCAGTTCGGCGAGCGGCACGGCCGTATCGGCTGCGTCCGTCCACTTGCGGTTCAGGAACGGAACCCAGTCGACCGCGTACTTGCTCTTGTAGTTCGACAGAACCGGATCGACGGTGTGGTGGCCGTCGTCCATCGCCTTGCGGTACGCCTTCACGTAGTTGTCGGCGTCTTCCGCGGTGATCACGCCCTGCTGCACGAGCTTCTCGGCATACAGCGCACGGGTGCCCGGGTGCTGCGCGATCTTCTTGTACATCAGCGGCTGCGTGACCGCCGGCGTGTCCTGCTCGTTGTGACCCAGCTTGCGGAAGCAGACGATGTCGATCACGACATCCTTGTGGAACTGCATCCGGTAGTCGATCGCGATCTGGATCGCGAGCACGACGGCTTCCGGATCGTCGCCGTTCACGTGCAGCACCGGCGCTTCGATCATCTTGACCACGTCGGTACAGTACAGCGTCGAGCGCGCATCGCGCGGGTCCGACGTCGTGAAGCCGATCTGGTTGTTGATGACGATGTGCAGCGTGCCGTGCGTGCCGTAACCGCGCGTCTGCGCGAGGTTCAGCGTTTCCATCACGACGCCCTGGCCGGCGAAGGCCGCGTCGCCGTGGATCTGCACCGGCAGCACTTGCAGGCCGTCTTCGTCGCCGCGACGGTCCATCCGCGCCTTCGCAGAACCTTCGACCACCGGGTTCACGATTTCGAGGTGCGACGGGTTGAACGCGAGCGACAGGTGGACCGGACCGCCTTCGGTCGACACGTCCGACGAGAAGCCCTTGTGGTACTTCACGTCACCGGCCGGCAGGTCGTCGACGTGCTTGCCTTCGAATTCGGCGAACAGGTCGGCCGGCATCTTGCCCAGCGTGTTGACCAGCACGTTCAGACGGCCGCGGTGGGCCATGCCGATGATGATTTCCTGCACGCCGCGCTTGCCCGCGTGCTGGACGACTTCGTCCATCGCCGCGATGAAGCTTTCGCCGCCTTCGAGCGAGAAGCGCTTCTGGCCGACGTACTTGGTGTGCAGATAGCGCTCGAGGCCTTCCGCTGCCGTCAGGCGATTCAGGATGTGCTTCTTCTTGTCGATCGAGAAGGACGGCGTCGCGCGGGTCGATTCCAGGCGCTCCTGCCACCAGCGCTTCTGTTCCGGATCGCTGATGTACATGTATTCGGCGCCGATCGTGCCGCAATACGTATCACGCAGGCCCTTGACGATGTCGCGCAGCGAAGCCTGGTCGAAGCCGAAATACAGGTTGCTTGCGCTGTACGTCTGGTCGAGGTCGCCTTCGGAGAAGTCGTAGAACGCGGGTTCGAGTTCGGGAATGGCGGGACGTTCGCGACGCTTCAGCGGATCCAGATTGGCCCATTGCGAGCCGAGGAAGCGATATGCGCTGATGAGGGACTGGACGTGGACCTGCTTGCGCGCGGTCGCCAGATTGCTGGTGCTTTCGCGCGGGATGAAGGCATTGGCCTTCGCGCGCTCGGCGAACGATTCGACGATCGGAAAATGAGCGACGTCATTGGCATTCGAGCCGTCGGTTGCAGGCACGTTCTGCAGCGCGTCGAAATACTCTCGCCAGTTCTCCGGCACCGATGCCGGATTGTTGAGGTATGCATCGTACAGTTCTTCAACGTACGAAGCATTGCCGCCGAACAGATAGGAGTTCAGCTGAAACTGCTTCATTACATCTGACATTTTACGCTCACCTTTCTTCGAGCTTCTCGAGAAATAGCGGGTTACTCAACCTTCCGCGACACGGCCTGACCGTTTAGCGGATTGCGAATCAAGTCTTGCTTGGAAGGACCTAAAACTTGCGTGCGCGCAGCATATCACAGAACCGTTACCGAAGTTCACGACGAAATGTGCCCGAAAGCACCGCGCGACGGGGTTTTGCCGGATTGCCACGACCCGCGGGAACAGTGTTTTGCAGCCTGCTCGATTGCGCATCGCGCAGATGCAAAAAAGGCCGCCCGAAGGCAGCCTTTTTCATCATGCAAGGGAACGATCGAACTTAGTCGACCGCGCCTTCGCGGCTCGCGCGGCGACGCTCGTGCTCCTTCAGGAAGCGCTTGCGCAGGCGGATCGACTGCGGCGTCACTTCGACGAGTTCGTCGTCGTCGATGAATTCGACCGCGTATTCGAGCGACATCTGGACCGGCGGCACGAGGCGCACGGCTTCGTCGGTGCCCGACGCGCGCACGTTGGTCAGTTGCTTGCCCTTGATCGGGTTCACGACGAGGTCGTTGTCGCGGCTGTGGATGCCGATGATCATGCCCTCATACAGCGCGTCGCCCGGCTTCACGAACATGCGGCCGCGATCCTGCAGCTTCCACAGTGCGTAGGCGACCGCGGCGCCGTCATCCTGCGAGATCAGCACGCCATTGCGGCGCTCGAAGACCGAGCCGTCCTTGACCGGTGCGTACGAGTCGAAAATGTGGCTCATCAGGCCCGTGCCGCGCGTGAGCGTCAGGAATTCGCTCTGGAAGCCGATCAGGCCACGTGCCGAGATCTTGTATTCCAGGCGCGTGCGGCCGCGGCCGTCGGATGCCATGTCGAGCATTTCGCCCTTGCGGCGACCGAGCTCTTCCATCACGCCGCCCTGGTGTTCGTCTTCGACGTCGACCGTCAGCAGCTCGTACGGCTCGTGGCGCACACCGTCGATTTCCTGCATCACGACGCGCGGACGCGACACGGCCAGCTCATACCCTTCACGGCGCATGTTCTCGACGAGAATCGTCAGGTGCAGTTCGCCGCGGCCCGACACTTCGAACACCGTTTCGTCGCCCGTGTCCTTCACGCGCAGCGCGACGTTGTGGTTCAGTTCCTTCATCAGGCGGTCGCGGATCTGGCGGCTCGTCACGAACTTGCCTTCGCGGCCTGCCAGCGGCGACGAGTTGACGAGGAAGTTCATCGTCAGCGTCGGCTCGTCGACCGTGATCATCGGCAGCGCTTCCGGCGTGTCGACCGCGCAGATCGTCGCGCCGATGCCGACGTCTTCAATACCGTTGATCAGCACGATGTCGCCGGCTTCGGCCGACTCGACCTGCACGCGCTCGAGGCCCTTGAACGACAGCACCTGGTTGATCTTGCGGTTCAGCACGTCGCCTTCCGGACCGAAGCGCATCACGACCGGCTGGCCCGGCTTGATGCGGCCGCGCGTGATGCGGCCGACGCCGATCCGGCCGACGTACGTCGAGTAGTCGAGCGACGTGATCTGGAGTTGCAGCGGCGCTTCCGGATCGGCCGGGCGAACCGGCACGTGCGCGAGGATCGCCTCGAACAGCGGGCGCATGTCGCCTTCGCGGGTCGCCGGATCGAGCGACGCATAGCCGTTCAGGCCCGATGCGTAGACGATCGGGAAGTCGAGCTGCTCTTCGGTCGCGCCGAGCTTGTCGAACAGGTCGAAGGTCTGGTTGATGACCCAGTCGATCCGCGCGCCCGGACGGTCGATCTTGTTGACGACCACGATCGGCTTCAGGCCGAGCGCCAGCGCCTTCTTCGTGACGAAGCGCGTTTGCGGCATCGGGCCCTCGACCGCGTCGACGAGCAGCAGCACCGAGTCGACCATCGACAGCACACGCTCCACCTCGCCACCGAAGTCCGCGTGCCCCGGCGTGTCGACGATGTTGATGTGCGTGCCTTCGTATTCGACCGCGCAGTTCTTCGCGAGGATCGTGATCCCGCGCTCTTTTTCGATGTCGTTCGAGTCCATCACTCGCTCGGCAATCTGCTGGTTCTCGCGGAAGGTGCCGGACTGGCGGAGCAGTTGGTCGACGAGCGTGGTCTTGCCGTGGTCGACGTGAGCGATGATGGCGATATTGCGAAGGGCGCGGGTCATAGAAACCTGGAAATCGTTGAACGCGCAAACGCGCACGCTCGTCAGTCACCGGGACACGTGCGCGCGCGTTGCAGCTTGGAAAGCCTCAAATTATAGCACGTGAGAATGTCGAGAGCCGGACCGTGTGTTGCAACGCGAAAGATGATGCGCCCCGCCCTCGCCTCGCAGAGGGCGATTCCGCCTGCCGACACACCGCCCACGAACGAAGACCCTGACGCCCGCAAGGGAATTTCGGGCCGCGCAGCGCCCGCCCGCTCGTTCGATTAATATTTGCCGCGGCAAGCAAATAGCGCCTATACTGCTGCCTAGTCAACTATTGCAGCTTCAGGGTTTTATGTCGGATTCTCCTTCCCAACCGCCCGTTTCGCCGCTGTCCTCGTATCAGATGAACGACAGCGTCGGTTATCTGATGTCGCGTGTGAAGTCGGTGATGACCAACCTCGTCACGCAGCGCACGCAGGAAGAGCTCGGCATTACGGGCACGCAGGCGAGCATGCTGTTCATGATCGCCGTCGGAAAGTGCTCGACGGCCGCCGAACTCGCGCGGGAATACGGGATCGACGCGAGCGCGGTCACGCGCCTGCTCGATCGCGTCGAGAAACGCGGCCTGCTGTCCCGCGTGCGCAGCATCGAGGATCGGCGGGTCGTACGCCTCGAGCTGACCGATGAAGGCCGCGCGCTTGCCGAGCGTCTGCCGCCGGTGTTCCGCAGCGTGCTCGACGAGCTGCTGGACGGATTTACGCCGGAAGAAGTCGGGTTCCTGAAGAGCATGTTGCGCCGCATTCTCAGCAACTACTGCGAAACCGCGGGCGGCAGCATCACGTAATAGTTGCCATAACAATTACTTTTGACAGATTAATGTAAGGAAATCCTTGCAGTGTCCATCATTCATTCCGAGTCAGGGAACAGCGCGATGAAATCCTCCCCGTTGTCCGTGCGCGCCGGGTCGTGCCGCGCCGCCGTCGCCGCCGCGGTTGCCGCGCTGGCGCTGGCGGGCTGCGCAAACTACATCGGCATCAAGAGCGACAAGCAGATCGCACCCGCATCGCAATTCGAAACCGCCCAGAGCCTGCCGGCCCAGGGCGGCCAGTGGCCGGCGCTCGACTGGGCCAACCAGTTCGGCGATCCGCAGTTGCCGAAGCTGATCGACGAGGCGCTCCAGGGCAACCCGTCGATCGCGCAGGCACAGGCGCGCATCGCGAAGGCGTCGTCGTACATCGAGTCGTCGCGCTCGAACCTGATGCCGAAGGCCGAAGCCAGCTACTCGTGGACACGCGAGCTGTATTCGTCGAACGCGCTGTTCCCGCCCCCGTACGGCGGCCAGTGGTACAGCGAGAACAACGCACTCGCGAGCGCGTCGTGGGATCTCGACCTGTGGGGCAAGAACCGCGAGCGCCTGCACACCGCCGTGTCGCAGGAAAAGGCCGCCGAGGCCGACATGCAACAGGCGCGCATCACGCTCGCGTCGTCGGTGGCCCGCACCTACAACTCGCTCGCCCAGCTGTATGCGCTGCGCGACATCGCGCAGCGCGAGATCGCCAACCGCCAGACGGTCGGCAAGATCACCGACGGCCGCGTGTCGGCCGGTCTCGACACCAACGTGGAACGCCAGACGGCGCGCGGCAACATCGCGACGACCCAGGCATCGCTGTCCGACCTCGACGGCCAGATCACGACCGTGCGCTACCAGCTCGCCGCGCTGCTCGGCAAGGGGCCGGATCGCGGGCTGCAGATCGCCGCGCCGGTGTTGAACCCGACCGGCGAAGTCGCACTGCCCGGCAACCTGCCGGCCGACCTCGTGTCGCGCCGCCCGGACATCGTCGCCGCGCGCTGGCAGGTCGAGGCCGCGATGCACGACGTGAAGGAAGCGAAGGCCGAATTCTTCCCCGACGTGAACCTCGCGGCCGGCTTCGGCTTCGATGCGTTCGGCTGGGGCAAATTCCTGAATTTCGCGAGCCGCCAGGCGCAGTTCGGGCCGGCCATCCACCTGCCGATCTTCGATGCCGGTGCGTTGCGCGCGCAGCTCAAGGGCCGCTACGCGGACTTCGACCTGTCGGTCGCGAACTACAACCAGACGCTGATCAGCGCGCTGAACGACGTCGCGACGCAGGTCGCGTCGATCCGTGCGGTCGATCGCCAGATGGATGACGCGCAGCGTGCGCTCGATGCGTCGACGCGGGCGTACGACCTCGCCGTGATCCGCTACAAGGCCGGCCTGTCGCCGCAGCTCCAGGTGCTGACCGCGGACACCAACCGCCTCGCATCGGAACAGACGGTGACCAACCTGAAGATGCGCCGGCGCGACATGCAGCTCGCGCTGATCAAGGCGCTCGGCGGCGGGTTCGACGCGACCGGCACGCGGCTCGCCGCACCCGACGCCGACAAGCAGACAAGACAGGCCGCCAACTGATCCGGCGCCACCACTACGCAGACACTCGAAATAACGGACGGAGAAAATCGCCATGAGCGACCCTCAACAAAACGCCGCCAGCGCACAGCCGCAGAACAACGGGAAGCGCAAACGGATGATGACGCTGCTGATCGCGGTCATCGTGATCGCGGCCATCGCGTACGGTCTGTACTACTTCCTCGTCGCACGCTTCCATGAAGAGACGGACGACGCGTACGTGAACGGCAACGTCGTGCAGATCACGCCGCAGGTCACGGGTACCGTGATCGCCGTGAAGGCCGACGATACGCAGACGGTCAAGGCCGGCGATCCGCTGGTCGTGCTCGACCCGGCCGACTCGCAGGTCGCGCTGCAGCAGGCCGAGGCCAACCTCGCGCAGACGGTGCGCCAGGTGCGCGGCCTGTTCGTCAACGACGACCAGTACCGCGCGCAAGTCGCGCTGCGCCAGTCCGACCTGTCGAAGGCGCAGGACGACCTGCGCCGCCGGATGGCCGTCGCGCAGACGGGCGCCGTGTCGCAGGAAGAAATCTCCCATGCACGCGACGCGGTGCGCGCCGCGCAGGCGTCGGTCGACGCGGCGCAACAGCAGCTCGCATCGAACCGCGCACTGACCGCGAACACGACGATCGCGTCGCACCCGAACGTGATGGCCGCGGCAGCGAAGGTTCGCGACGCGTACCTCGCGAACGCGCGCAACGTGTTGCCCGCACCGGTCACCGGCTATGTCGCGAAGCGCTCGGTTCAGGTCGGCCAGCGCGTGTCGCCGGGCAACCCGCTGATGTCGGTCGTGCCGCTGAACGCGGTGTGGGTCGACGCGAACTTCAAGGAAGTCCAGCTCAAGCACATGCGCATCGGCCAGCCGGTCGAATTGACCGCCGACATCTACGGCTCGTCGGCCGTCTACCACGGCAAGGTCGTCGGCTTCTCGGCCGGCACGGGTTCGGCGTTTTCGCTGCTGCCGGCGCAGAACGCGACGGGCAACTGGATCAAGGTCGTGCAGCGCCTGCCGGTGCGTATCGAGATCGATCCGAAGGAACTCGAGAAGCATCCGCTGCGCATCGGCCTGTCGATGCAGGTCGACGTCGACATCAAGGACGAGCGCGGCGACCAGCTCGCCAACGCGCAGAACACGGTCTACGAAACGAACGTGTTCGCGAAGTACGGCGACGAAGCCGACGCCGAGATCGCGCGCATCATCGCCGAGAACGCCGGCGGCAACGCGCCCGCACCGGCCGCGGCGAAGTCGAACGCCGCCGCCAAGATGATGTAACGGTTCCGACTCCGGAAAACTATCGACATGGCACAGGCTCCTGTCTCCCACCCGCCGCTGCAGGGCGGGCAACTCGTGCTCGGGACGATCGCGGTATCGCTCGCGGTGTTCATGAACGTGCTCGACACGTCCATCGCGAACGTCGCGATCCCGACCATCTCGGGCGACCTCGGCGTGTCGTCCGACCAGGGTACGTGGGTCATCACGTCGTTCGCCGTCGCGAACGCGATCTCCGTGCCGCTGACGGGCTGGCTGACCGACCGCTTCGGTCAGGTCCGCCTGTTCCTCGCGTCGATCATCCTGTTCGTCATCTCGTCGTGGATGTGCGGGCTGTCGCCGAACCTGCCGTTCCTGCTCGGCTCGCGCGTGCTGCAGGGCGCGGTCGCGGGCCCGATGATTCCGCTGTCGCAAGCGCTGCTGCTGTCGAGCTATCCGCGCGCGAAGGCACCGATGGCGCTCGCACTATGGGCGATGACGACGCTGATCGCGCCCGTCGCGGGCCCGATTCTCGGCGGCTGGATCTCGGACAACTATTCGTGGCCGTGGATCTTCTACGTCAACATCCCGGTCGGCATCGCCGCCGCCGCCGCGACGTGGGCGATCTATCGCAATCGGGAGTCGGCCGTGCGCCGCGCGCCGATCGACGGCGTGGGCCTCGCGCTGCTGGTCATCTGGGTCGGCTCGCTGCAGATCATGCTCGACAAGGGCAAGGATCTCGACTGGTTCGCGTCGACGACCATCATCGTGCTCGCGCTGACCGCTGTCATTGCGTTCGCGTTCTTCGTGATCTGGGAGCTGACCGCCGAGCACCCGGTCGTCGACCTGTCGCTGTTCCGCATGCGGAACTTCACCGGCGGCACAGTCGCACTGTCGATCGGGTACGGCCTGTACTTCGGCAATCTCGTGCTGTTGCCGCTGTGGCTGCAGACGCAAATCGGCTACACCGCGACCGACGCCGGCCTCGTGATGGCGCCGGTCGGGTTGTTCGCGATCCTGTTGTCGCCACTCACCGGGAAGTATCTGCCGCGTACCGATCCGCGCTTCATCTCGACGGCGTCGTTCCTGACGTTTGCGCTGTGCTTCTGGATGCGTTCGCGATACACGACGGGCGTCGACGAATGGTCGCTGACGCTGCCGACGCTCGTGCAGGGTATCGCGATGGCGGGCTTCTTCATCCCGCTCGTGTCGATCACGCTGTCCGGCCTGCCCGGCAACCGCATTCCCGCGGCGTCCGGCCTGTCGAACTTCGTGCGGATCATGTGCGGCGGCATCGGCACATCGATCTTCCAGACCGCGTGGGACCACCGCAACAACTTCCATCACGCGCAACTGGTCGAGCAGGCGAACCCGTACAACCCGACGTTCAACCAGGCCGTCACGCAGATGCGCAGCCTCGGGCTGACGCAGGACCAGGCGCACGGCCTCATCAACAACATGGCCACGCAGCAGGCCGCGCAACTCGGCGTGAACGATCTGTTCTACATCTCGGCGGCGATCTTCGTGCTGCTGATCGGACTGATCTGGATCACGAAGCCGGAGCGCGCGGGCGGCGGCGATGCGGGTGCGGCGGCGTCGGCTGCACACTGAGCACCGCGCTCGAACGAGCGCGCCCAACAAAAAACCCGGTCGATTTCGACCGGGTTTTTTTCGTTCCGACGACGGCGCTTGCGCGTCGCGCGTTACGCAGCCGTCACGACGAGGCGTTCGGGCGCGAGTACGCCGTTGGCCTTGCGCGCCACGCCGAGCAGTCGCTGCGCGTCGTACACGCGCACACGCTCGCCCTCGGCCGCATCGATCGAATCGAGCGCCGACAGCGGCAGGCGCTGGCCGTGCAGGAATCGCTTCGCGCTGGTTTCGTCGAGGCGCACCAACGGAAACGTCGACAGCAACGCGTCGACCGGCTGAAGCCAGGCGTCGCGCGCCGCTTCGGCAGCGTCGGACAGCGCGTCGAGCGTCACCGCATGTTCGAGCGTCAGCGCGCCGACACCCGTGCGACGCAGCATCGTCAGATGTGCGCCGCAGCCGAGCGCTTCGCCGATGTCTTCGGCCAGCGTGCGCACATACGTGCCCTTGCTGCAGGTCACGCGGAACGTCACGTCGGGCAGCTCGCACGCGAGCAGATCGAGCGCATGGATCGTCACGTTGCGGCCTTCCCGCTCGACGGTCTGGCCCGCACGCGCGTATTCGTACAGCGGCTTGCCGTCGCGCTTGAGCGCCGAATACATCGGCGGCACCTGCACGATCTCGCCGGTAAAGCGCGCGAGCGCCGCTTCGACCGCCGCACGGTCGCATTCGACGGCGCGCGTGTCGAGCACGTCGCCTTCCGCGTCGCCGGTGGTCGTGCGCACGCCGAGACGCATCGTCGCTTCGTAGGTCTTGTCCGCTTCCAGCAAGTCCTGCGAGAACTTCGTCGCTTCGCCGAAGCACAGCGGCAACAGGCCCGAGGCCAGCGGATCGAGCGTGCCGGTATGGCCGGCTTTCTTCGCGAGAAGCAGGCGCTTCGCGCGAATCAGGGCGTCGTTGCTCGACAGGCCGACCGGTTTGTCGAGCAGAAGGACGCCATCCAGCGCGCGCCGCGGCACGCGTGGACGCTGGGGAGCTGCAGTCGTCATGGGGCGTGCGCGCTCAATCGTCCTTCGCGGGCGCGTCGGCTTCGTCGTCGTCCTTCGCGCGCGTCGAGTTGGCTTCCTTGATCAGGCGCGACATTTCCACGGCCTTCTCGATCGTCTGGTCGTAATGGAAGTGCAGCGTCGGCACCGTATGAATGTGCAGGCGCTTGAACAGCAGGTTGTGCAGGTGGCCCGACGCGTGGTTCAGCGCTTCCTGCGTCTTGTCCGGATCGCCGGTCAACGCCGTGAAATAGACCTTGGCATGCGCGTAGTCCGGCGTGAGCTCGACGCTCTGGATGGTCACGATACCGATGCGCGGGTCTTTGACCTCGCGCATGATGAGTTCGGACAGATCGCGCTGAATCTGGTCGGCGATCTGAACGTTGCGATTGGGGGAAGTACGTTTCCTGGACATGATCGATCCGTGATCCGTTTATCAGGATAAAGCGACGCGCCGTTGGCGCGCCACCATGAAAATGGGCGGGACAGGCCCAAGCCTGCCCCGCCCCATGAGCCGATACGCGACGATTACAGCGTCCGTGCGACTTCGGTCACTTCGAAGACTTCGAACTGGTCGCCTTCGATGATGTCGTTGAAGTTCTTCACCGACATACCGCACTCGAAGCCTTGCTTGACTTCCTTCACGTCGTCCTTGAAGCGCTTCAGCGATTCGAGTTCGCCCGTGAAGATCACGACGTTGTTGCGCAGCACGCGAACCGACGACGAGCGCTTGACGATACCGTCGGTGACCATACAGCCGGCAACCGTACCGACCTTCGGCACCTTGAACACCTGGCGCACCTCGACCATGCCGGTCACGACTTCGCGCTTCTCCGGCGCCAGCATGCCCGACATCGCGGCCTTCACCTCATCCACTGCGTCGTAGATGATGTTGTAGTAGCGGATGTCGATACCGTTCGCTTCGGCCAGCTTGCGCGCCTGTGCATCCGCACGCGTATTGAAGCCGATGATGACCGCCTTCGATGCCGTTGCCAGGTTGACGTCGTTCTCGCTGATGCCGCCCACCGCGCTGTGCACGATCTGCACGCGCACTTCGTCGGTCGACAGCTTGAGCAGCGACTGCACGAGCGCTTCCTGCGAGCCCTGCACGTCTGCCTTGATGATGAGCGGCAGGTTCTGCACTTCGCCTTCGCCCATCTGCTCGAGCATGCTTTCCAGCTTCGCGGCCTGCTGCTTCGCCAGCTTGACGTCGCGGAACTTGCCCTGACGGAACAGCGCGATTTCGCGCGCCTTGCGCTCGTCCGGCAGCACGATCACTTCCTCGCCTGCACCCGGCACTTCCGACAGACCCTGGATTTCGACCGGGATCGACGGGCCGGCTTCCTTCGTCGGCTTGCCGTTCTCGTCGAGCATCGCACGCACGCGGCCGTAAGCCGTGCCTGCGAGCACGATGTCGCCGCGATTCAGCGTACCCGACTGCACCAGGATCGTCGCGACCGGGCCCTTGCCCTTGTCCAGCTTCGCTTCGATCACGATGCCCTTCGCCGGCGCCTCGACCGGTGCCTTCAGTTCCAGCACTTCGGCCTGCAGCAGCACGTTCTCGAGCAGGTCGTCGATACCGGCGCCCGTCTTGGCCGACACCGGCACGAACGGCGAATCGCCACCGTATTCTTCCGGCACGACGCCTTCCGCGACCAGTTCCTGCTTGACGCGGTCCGGGTTCGCTTCCGGCTTGTCGATCTTGTTGATCGCCACGACGATCGGCACGCCACCCGCCTTCGCGTGCGCGATGGCTTCCTTCGTCTGCGGCATCACGCCGTCGTCGGCAGCCACCACCAGCACCACGATGTCGGTCGCCTTCGCGCCGCGTGCACGCATTGCCGTGAACGCTTCGTGACCCGGCGTATCGAGGAACGTGATGACGCCGCGCGGCGTTTCGACGTGGTATGCGCCGATGTGCTGCGTAATGCCGCCCGCTTCGCCCGCTGCAACCTTCGCGCGGCGGATGTGGTCGAGCAGCGAGGTCTTGCCGTGGTCGACGTGACCCATCACGGTGACGACCGGCGGACGCGGCAGCTGTTCCGCATCGGTACCGGTCTCGCCTTCGACCAGCAGTGCTTCCGGATCGTCCAGCTTCGCGGCAACCGCGCGGTGGCCCAGTTCCTCGACGACGATCATCGCCGTTTCCTGGTCCAGCACCTGGTTGATCGTGACCATCTGGCCCATCTTCATCATCACCTTGATGACTTCGGAGGCCTTGATCGACATCTTGTGCGCGAGATCGGCAACCGAGATGGTTTCCGGCACGTGCACTTCACGCACGATCGGTTCGGTCGGTGCCTGGAACGTCGATGCGCTGTCCTGGTGACGGCCGCGACCCTTCGGGCCGCCGCGCCAGCCGCGGTCGACGCCGCCGCTCGAATCGCCGCGCGTCTTGATGCCGCGGCGCTTCGCTGCGTCGTCCTGCCAGCCGCCCTTGCCGCCGCCCGGCTTCTTGTTGCGGTCGCCCGCGCCTGCCGGTGCCGTCGTGGCCGCCGGCGCTGCACCGGCCGGCTTCTTCACGGCCGGGCGTGCTTGCGCAGCTGCGCCCGCCGGCTTTGCCGGCTTGTGCAGCGTGCCCTTCGCTTCGGCCGGCTTCGGCGGTTCCACCGGCTTCGGCGGCTCGACTGCCTTGACCACGGCCTTGCGCGGCGTGTTCATCATTTCGCGGATCGCGCGTGCTTCGGCTTCTGCCGCCGCGCGACGCTTGCTGATCTCTTCCTGCTCGGCGCGCGCCTTGTCCGCCGCCTCGCGGGCAGCATCCTCGGCCTTCTTCGCCGCTTCGCGCTGGGCCGCACGTTCGGCGGCCGCGCGTGCTTCATCCTGCGCGGACTGCGCACCGGCTGCTTCCTGCTGAGCCTCGGCGGCCTGCTGGGCAGCCGCCTGCTGTGCCGCTGCGGCTTCGGCCGCGGCACGCTTCGCCGCCGCTTCTTCCTCGGCACGGCGGCGCTCGGCTTCGGCCGCTTCCTCACGGGCACGGCGCTCGGCTTCCTCGCGCTCGAGGCGCTCCTGACGCTCGCGCAGTTCCTGCGCCTGCTTCTCGAGCAGCTCGGCCTCGCGGCGCGCTTCTTCCTCGCGACGCTTCAGTTCCGCATCGTCGTCCGCTTCGGCGACCTGCGCCTGACCCTGTTCCGCACCCTCGGCCACGTCGTCGCGCTTGACGAACGTACGCTTCTTGCGGACCTCGACCTGAATGGTGCGAGCCTTGCCCGTCGCGTCAGATTGCTTGATCTCCGACGTATGCTTGCGGGTCAGCGTGATCTTGCGCTTGTCGCCGTCGGTTGCGCCGTGTGACTTGCGCAAATGATCGAGCAGACGCGCCTTGTCCGCTTCGGACAGCGCATCGTCTTCACTCGCTTTCTGGACGCCCGCTGCCTGCAGCTGTTCGAGCAGCACACCAGCAGGCATTTTCAGTTCCGCGGCAAATTGGGCTACGTTGTTACTCGCCATTCATTCCTCTTAGTGCAAGGACCGATTCCTTGCGGTTAGCATCGGGTCAGGCCATACGGCCGCCATCAAATCAGTGCGCCATGGTCATTTCTCACTGGAACCAGTGTTCACGTGCTTTCATGATCAACGCCTTAGCGGCATCCTCTTCCATCCCGGTCATATCGACCAGTTCATCCACGGCCAGCTCGGCGACATCGTCGCGCGTCTGCATGCCGTGTTCGGCCAGCTTCGCGAGCAACTCCGGCGTGATGCCGTCGAGGCCCTTCAAATCCAGCGCTGCATTTTCAACCTTTTCTTCGTTCGCGATCGCCATCGTCAACAGAGCGTCGCGTGCGCGGTTGCGCAGTTCGTGCACGGTGTCCTCGTCGAACGCCTCGATTTCGAGCATTTCGTTGAGCGGCACGTACGCGATCTCTTCGAGGCTCGTGAAGCCTTCGTCGATCAGGATGTCGGCAACTTCTTCGTCGACGTCGAGACGCGCCATGAACAGCGAACGCAGTCGGTCGCGCTCTTCACCCTGCTTCAGGGCGGATTCGTCCGGCGTCATGATGTTGATCTGCCAGCCGGTCAGTTCGCTGGCAAGGCGAACGTTCTGACCGCTGCGGCCGATCGCGACAGCCAGCTCGTTCTCGTCGACGACGACGTCCATCGAGTGCTTTTCTTCATCGACGACGATCGACTGGACGGCTGCCGGCGCGAGCGCGCCGATCACGAACTGGGCGGGATCCTCGGACCATAGCACGATGTCGATGTTTTCGCCACCGAGCTCGTTGCGCACGGCCTGCACGCGGGAGCCGCGGATGCCGACGCAGGTGCCGATCGGATCGATCCGCTTGTCGTAGGCGATCACGCCGATCTTCGCGCGCACGCCCGGATCGCGAGCGGCTGCCTTGATCTCGAGCAGGCCCTGCTCGATTTCCGGCACTTCCATCTCGAACAGCTTCATCAGGAACTCGGGCGCCGTGCGCGAGAGTTCGATCTGCGGGCCGCGCGCGGTGCGGTCGACCTTCGCGATGTAGGCACGCACGCGGTCGCCCACGCGCAGGTTTTCCTTCGGGATCAGCTGGTCGCGGCGCAGCAGCGCTTCGACACGGCCCGATTCGACGATGAAGTTGCCCTTGTCGAGGCGCTTCACCGTGCCGGTCATGATCTTTTCGCCGCGCTCGAGGTAGTCGTTCAGGATCTGCTCGCGTTCGGCATCGCGCACCTTCTGCAGGATCACCTGCTTCGCGGCCTGCGCGCCGATACGGCCGAACTCGATCGACGGCACCGGCTCCTCGATGAATTCGCCGACTTCGACGTCGGGCTTCTGCTCACGTGCTTCGAACAGCAGGATCTCGCGATCCGGCTCCTGCAAGCCTGCCTCGTCGGGCACGACGAGCCAGCGACGGAAGGTTTCGTGCTCGCCGCTTTCGCGATCGATATGGACGCGGATTTCGGCGCCTTCGTCGAACAGCTTCTTGGAAGCGGAAGCGAGCGCGGCCTCGAGGGCGCCCAGCACCACATCCTTGTCGACGTTTTTCTCGCGCGCCAGCGCATCCACCAGCATCAACACTTCGCGACTCATTATTTGCGGCTCCTAAAGTCAACTTGCGGAATCAGGCGGGCTTTGTCGATATCGGCCAGCGTGAAATCCAGCATGGCTGCCTCGCCCTTCTTCCTCTCAAATTCCAAACCGATCGTTTCGCCATTCGGCGCGTGCAGAATGCCCCGGTACGTCTTGCGCCCGTCCAGCGGCTTTTTCAAGGTCACGGAAACTTCGCTGCCGGCGAAGCGCTCGAAGTCGGCCAGCTTCTTCAACGGGCGGTCGAGCCCCGGGGACGAGACTTCGAGCCGTTCGTAATCGATGTTTTCGACCGTCAAGACGTGCTGGAGCTGACGCGTGACCTTTTCGCAATCTTCGAGCGAGATGCCGGCAGGCTGATCGATGTAGATGCAAAGCATGCCGCGCCCGGTGCGCTCGAGATCCACCAGCTCGTAGCCGAGCCCGGTGACCGTGGTTTCTATCAGTTCCGTCAGTTGCACAGTGTCCTCTCAGGTGTTCGCGCCCGCCGCTCGCGATTCACCCGCGGGCGCGCGCCTTAGCCGGCGCAGGAAGCGCTACCCGAGATGCCTAACCGTTTCAGCAAAAAAAAATGGGCGGAACGCCCATCTTCTTACTGGTGGTCGCACCTGAGCCGCACATTGAATCCGTACGCCCAGCGACTCCGCGATTATAGCGATTTTTGGCGCAAACGCCAAGCCAGCCGGTAAAAGCAGCGTCCAGCCCGCCTTTACCGACCAAAAATGCGAAACCGGACTGTCCGACCAGGCGGCACAATCCGGCAGCGCGATATATATACAGTCAAAAGCAAACCACGCAGGGCGAGGTGCCGACCCAACCGGACTCATGCCGATTTCGCCGGCACACCGGCGGCTTCATGCCGCCGGACGCCGCAAACGCTCAGCGGCCCCGCGAGCGATTGCGCTGCGGACGCTGACCGCCGCGCGCACCGCCGCCGCCGTTGCCGGCGCCTTCGGCGCGATTGCCGTTGGGATTGCGGTTGCCGCCCTTGCCGCCGCCGCGCTTGCCGCCAGCGCCTTCACGCTTGGGGCCCGCGCCATACGACGCACGATTGCCGTCGACATCGCGACCGCCACCCGAGCGGTTGCCATAACCCGACGGCGAAACCGGCAAGCTGCCGTAACCGCTCAGGCCGGGCAGGCCCGGGGCGCCGCGCCGGCCGCCACCGCGACGCGGCTGGTCGAGCTGACCATGCGTCGTCAGCACCGGCTCGCGGCCGATGAAGCCCATCGACGTCTGCATCGGATCCGGCTGGCGGCGCTCGGCCTGCCCGCCACCACCGCGCTTGCCCTTTTCCTCGGACGGCGCCTTCAGGCCGACAGTCGCCATCAGCTTGCGCACCTGCGCCTCGTCGAGCTCTTCCCAGCGACCGCGCTTCAGGCCGCGCGGCAGCGGGATCGGACCGTGACGCGTACGGATCAGGCGGCTCACCATCAGGCCGGCCGCCTCGAACATCCGGCGCACTTCGCGGTTGCGGCCTTCGGCCAGCGCAACGTGATACCAGTGGTTCGTGCCTTCGCCGCCGCCGTCGCGGATGCGCAGGAAGTTCGCCGGGCCGTCATCGAGCTCGACGCCATGCAGCAGTTTCTGCCGCATCCCTTCGGACAGTTCGCCGACGACGCGCACCGCGTACTCGCGTTCGACGCTGTAGCGCGGATGCATGAAGCGGTTCGCGAGATCGCCCGACGTCGTCAGCATCAGCAGGCCTTCGGTGTTGAAGTCGAGACGGCCCACCGCGAGCCATTTCGCCGTCTTCATCGGCGGCAGGCGGTCGAACACCGACGGACGACCTTCCGGGTCCGCGTGGCTGACGATCTCGCCGGTCGGCTTGTGGTACAGCAGCACGCGCGGCGGCTTGTTCGGCAGCTTGCGCTTGACCGGCTTGCCGTTGATGCGGACCTGGTCGGTCGGCATGATGCGCTGGCCGATATGCGCGGGCTCACCGTTCACCGACACGCGGCCGGCGACGATCAGCTCTTCCATTTCGCGGCGCGAACCCATGCCGGCTTCCGCGAGCACCTTGTGGAGCTTCGGCGCGTCGTCGTCCGGAGACAGCACGCGCTTGTTCGCCGGCTGGCTGCGGCCGCGACGCAGCATCGGCGCACGTACGCCGCTGCCGCCCGCCGAATTGTCCGCGTCGAATGCCGGCGACGTCACATAGGCGAACAGATCGTCCTGCGACGCTGCGTCGCCTTCGGCCTTCGCCGCGCCGCCCTCGGCCTTCGCCGAACCGCCGCGTCGCCCCTGGCCGCCTTGCCCGCCCTGGGCACCCTTGGCTGCGCCTTCGCGCTTGCCGGCCGGCTTGCGGCCACCCTTGGCCGCACCTTCCTTGCGCGGCGCGCGTGCGGGCTGCGCTTCCGCCGCGTCGGCCGGCTGCGCTTCCGCGCCCTCGACGCCCTGCGACTCGCCATCGCCCTTCGACTTGGCTGCCGCGCGGCGACGCGCGATCAGGCTGCGCGGGCCGCGCCGCAGGCCGCGGCGGGGACGCTCGTCACCACCCGCGGCCGGAGCGTCCTGCTCCGGCGCATCGTCGGCACGCGCGGCCTGCACGGCAGGCGCGGACGATTCAATATCGTGGATATCAGTCAAAACAACCTCAAAATGTCAGGTCTCGCGCCCGACTCGGGCGCGGCAAGAAGTCGGCCGCGATCAGGCGCGGCGCTGTTCGGGTTCTGCTTCGTCGTCCGGCAGCGCGTCGGCGCCGATGGGCGCACTGGCACTGCGTACGGCGTCGGCGAGGCTGTCGGACGTATCGTCCAGCAACTCGCCGTCCGCGGGACGGGAGCGTGAGGCGTCGGCCTGGCCAGCCTCGCCCGGCATGTCGCCGGCCGCTTCCGCTCCGTCTCCGGCAACCGCGTCGGCAGCCGGCTTGCGATCTTCCTCGTTCCACACCGCGTGCAGCGGCTCGGGCTGCCCGCCGGCCGGCGCTGCTTCGGCGCCGCCCTGTTCGCTCTGAACGCGATCCGCTTCCAGCGTATCGCGGTTCGGCATTTCCTGCGTCGGCGCGCCTTCCGTTGCGGCGTCGCCCGGCAATTCATCCGGCTGAACGCGCGGCTCGTCGGCCGCCGCTTCGCCGGCTTCCGGCACCGCGTCCGCCGCCGGCGCATCGCCGTCGAAGTCCATCGCCTGCTGCGCGAGCAGCGCGGCTTCGATGTTCGCCGCCGGCTCCTCGAGCGCCGGCAGGTCGTCGAGCGCCTTCAGGCCGAGATCGTCGAGGAACTGCTTGGTCGTCGCGTACAGCGCCGGGCGGCCCGGCACGTCGCGATGCCCGATCACCTCGATCCAGCCGCGATCCTCGAGCTGCTTGACCACCTGCGTATTGACCGTGACGCCGCGAATCTCTTCGATGTCGCCACGCGTGACGGGTTGCCGATACGCAATGATCGCGAGCGTCTCGAGCACCGCACGCGAATATTTCGGCGGCTTCTCGGGATGCAGTCGGTCCAGGTAATGGCGCATCGCCGGCTTGCTCTGGAAGCGCCATCCGGTTGCCAGCGCCACCAGTTCGACACCGCGGCCGGACCAATCCTGTTTCAGATCTTCGAGCAACGTGCGGACCGTGTCAGCCGACACGCCGTCGGCAAAGAGCTTGCGCAAATCGCCGAGCTTCAGCGGTTCCTGCGCGCAGATCAAAGCAGTCTCGAGGACGATCTTCGCCTCTTGGGTATTCATGCAGCTAGGCCAGACCCTGTGGTCAAACGAACCGGATCAACAAACAGACGAAAGGAACGGAAGACGCGCTCGCCCGATTCTGATCGGTCATATTGATGGGAGCACGAACCGGGGGCGGCGAACCAACTTCAAGCCAGGCCCAAACCGGACGGAACAGCACGGTTCAACGATGGAACCGCGTGACTGAGCGCCATCTTACGCAAAATTGCCCGGTGCGTAAAGATGAGCCGAAAGGCCCGCCGCCCGCACGCCGCACCCGCTCCGTCCCCGCTTCAACGCAGGCCTGCGCCGCGCGCGAGGAACGCCCGCAAGCGCTCGACGCCTGCCTCGAGCCGCACCGGATCGCACGCGTAGCACCAGCGCACAAACCCTTCCCCCTCCGGGCCGAACGCGCGGCCGGGCGCCAGCCCGAGCCCCGCCTCGCGCACCAGCGACTTGCAGAACACAAGACTGTCGCCCGCGCCCGGCAACCGCAGGAACAGGTACATCGCACCCGGCGGAGGCGGCACGTCGACGCCCGGCAACGTGCGCAGCGCGGCGACCAGGTGGTCACGCGCACCGCGCAGCGCCGCGACGAACGACTGCACGAACGGCTCGCCGTCACGCAGCGCGACTTCTCCCGCGGCCTGGATGAAACCCGGCGCGCACGACGTGTTGTACTCGACCAGCTTCGACAGATCGCCCATCACCGACGCCGGCGCGACCAGCCATCCGAGCCGCCAGCCCGTCATCGCCCAGGCCTTCGAGAACGAATTCACGACGATTACCCGCTCGTCGCGCGATGCGATGTCCAGGAACGACGGCGCGCCGTCCGTGCCGAACACGAGCCGTTCGTACACCTCGTCGGCGACCACCCAGATGCCGTGGCGCCGGCAATGCGCGAGCACGGCCTGCTGGTCGTCGCGGGACATCACCCAGCCGGTCGGATTGTTCGGCGAGTTGACGAACAGCATTCGCGTGCCGGGCGTCAGCGCCGCGAGCAGCCGGTCGACGTCGAGCCGCCAGCCCGCATCGCCATGGCGGAGCGACACGCACTCGACCTGTGCACCGAGGATCTTCGGGATCTCGACGAGATTCGGCCAGAGCGGCGTGACGGCGACGACGCGGTCGCCCGGGCCGACCAGCAACTGTGCGGCCAGCATCAGCGCGCTCACGCCCGAACTCGTCACGGCGATCGTATCGGCCGCCGTCGCACCGTGACGCGCACCAACATAGGTCGCAATCGCGTTGCGCAGCGGTACGGTGCCGAGGTTGTGCGTGTAGAAGGTCGCACCGTCGCGCAGTGCCGCGGCAGCCGCGTCGCGAATGAATGCGGGCGTCACGCGATCGGACTCGCCGAACCAGAACGGCAGCACGTCGGGTACGCCGAAGCCGGCGTTCGCCACTT
Source organism: Burkholderia sp. BCC1996 (assembly GCF_905339955.1). Taxonomy (NCBI): domain Bacteria; kingdom Pseudomonadati; phylum Pseudomonadota; class Betaproteobacteria; order Burkholderiales; family Burkholderiaceae; genus Burkholderia; species Burkholderia sp. BCC1996. The sequence continues at coordinate 30,696 of NZ_CAJPHM010000029.1, read as the reverse complement.
CCCGGATCAGCGACGGACGCAGCGCCTGAACTGCGCTGCGCGCCGCCGGCTCGCCCGTCGCCGGGCCGACATCTGCGGAATGCGTCATCGAGAACCGCCACCGAGGAACACGATCCGCGTAGTGTACCGGCGTGCGCGCCCGATCCGCACCCTTTCAGTCGAGATCCTCCGCCCGCGCCGGCATCTGGCGCACGAGTTCCCAGATCGCCTGCGCGGCCGGCGACAGCGACCGGTCGCGGCGGCGCACCAGCTCGACGGTGCGCTCGGTACGCGGCGTCAGCGGCCGCGCGACCAGCGTCGATCCGGCCGGCAGCGGCAGCGACAGCCACGGCTGCACGCTCACCCCGACGCCGGCCTCGACGAGCCCGAACACCGTCGCCGAATGCCCGAGCTCCTGCATGACCGTCGCATTGACCCGATGGGCGGCCAGCGCGGCGTCGATCAGCGGCCGGCTTCCGGACGCATGGTCGAGCAGCACGAGACGCTCGCCGTCGAGCGCCGTCCACGGCACCTCGGCCCGCGCCGCGAGCGGATGATCGGCGCGCGCGACCAGGCAGAACGAGTCGGTCATCAACGGTTCGCACACGAGATCGGCAACGGCGAGCGGCCCGATGACGACGCCGAAATCGACTTCGCTCGACTTCACCTTGCGCAGGACGTCGCTCTGCACGTCGTCACGCAGGCCGAGCGTGACGAACGGGAACTGGCGCTCGCACGACGCGACGACGCGCGGCATCAGCCGGCACGCGATCGTCGGGCTCGCAGCGACGATCACGCGCCCCCGCCGCTGCTCGCCGATCTCGCGAATCTCGCGCAGCGTGTCGTCGAGATCGGCGATCAGGCGGGACACGCTCGCGATCAGGTTCGTCCCGACGTCGGTCAACTGCACGTCGCGCGTCGTCCGGTCGATCAGCTTCAGTCCGAGCTCGGTCTCGAGTTCGCGCACGCAACGGCTGACCGCGGACTGCGTGAGCCCGATCTCGTCGCCCGCGCGACTGAAGCTCCGGAGCCGCGCAACCTCGATGAATACGCGAAGCTGGCGCAGCGTAACGTTCATCCCCTCTCCTCATCAATCGTCGATACCGATGCGCGATTTTAATGCGCGCCATCGTCTTCGATGTGCGAATCCGGCACCGGCAGCACATGTTTCGCTGCGGTGCAATATCGACGCAAACGCACGTAGCGCGGGCGACTTGCACAAGATTGGTGATTGTCCTGATTTGCTGGCGGGTTATTTTGGCGTCTTATACGCCCCTAGCTGACTTAGCCGTCAGCCCGCTGCCAAGCGGCTCTCGCGGGAATCGCCTCAGACATGGCACACATCGTGCTTTATCTGACGTACAGGGCGCAGGTCGAGTCGGACAGAGGGCAGAAACGCCGCTGCCGGCCAACCGGAAGCCCCCACCCGGCACTCGACGCTCGAGTGCTTGAAGAGTGCGCGGCGCAGGGCAGCGCACCGGAGTTAGCTTCGCTGAGGTGAGGACATGATGCTGTTCGACGATTTGAGAGATAACGAGTGGGCGCTGGTCGAAGGTCTGTTTTGCTCGGAACCCGCACGCAGTGAACGGCGCGGCCGTCCCCGCGTCGAGGCCCGTTCGGTGGTAAACGCCGTGCTGTGGGTACTGTCGACGGGTGAAGGCTGGTCGAAGCTGCCGGGCCGCTATCCGTCGCCGCCGACCTGCCGCCGTCGCTTCGACGAATGGCAGGCAGACGGCACGCTCGCCGAAATCGTCAAGCGACTCGGCACCAGCGGCCGCCAGATCTCGCTGCGCGGGCGCATCGGGGCGAGCGCGACGAAGCCGCCTGCACCGCCGAGCCGCGACCGGCTGCGCGGCGCCTTCTGGACCAACCCGGAATCCTGGCGCGCCCCCGTGAAGATGGCGTAACGCATGCTCGATCGGGCGGCTTCGGCCGCCCGGTTTCTTTCAGTGCCACGCGCTTTTGCGCGGCGCTCGCGTCGCCGTCGATTGCGCCTGTCGTGCGGCGATACATCTATTTACGATTATTTACAGCAAGCCTGCACTCCCACGCTTACCTTAGCGAAATATCAACAGGCCGCGCCGGTGGCTTGAAGGGAGCCCCGCCATGAAACCAATGTCACTGCTCGTCGCATGCGGCATTGTCATTTCGCTGGCGCTGACCGCCCCCGCTCGCGCGGACGATCGCGCGAAGCCGCCTCACCGCCAGCAGGATCATAGGAACACCCTTCGCCAGCAACCGCCCGCCGCGCCGCCCAATCGGCAGACCGTGCCGCGCGGCGATTTGCGCGGCGACATCGCCAGCAACGCGCGCGCGCGCACTGGCTCGCAGCCGACCGACCTGCCGCGTCATCCGTAGTCCACAGGATTTCGTCAAAGAAAATTACCGGATTCGGGAACTGCCCGACATGCGACGAGTCACATTCGTTGCCATGAGCACAGCGTGGCAACAGCAAAAGTATCCGGTACGCCCGTATCCTCGCGATACGGGCTTTTTTTTGCGTCGCCGGTGGACGGCGCGCGAGAACGGGAGTGCGCCGCTACAGGCGGCTTTCGAGAATCGCCACGGCGCTCGCTTCGCTCAATGCGTAGTCGTCCATACGGCGATCGGTCCAGGAAAGCAGTTTCTCGTCACGCTCGAGGCGCGCGCATTCGGCACGACCGTTGTCGGTCAGCACCGCGATGTCGACCGGCGCATGGAAACCCGGTGCGGGAGCAACGGTCTTCTGCCTGACCGTGTCCATCAGCCCCAGCGACCGGAGATACTCGAACACGCCCGGGCGGCGCGCCCACGGTACCTGGCGGTACTGCACTCGTCTCAATGCGTCGAGCACCGCTTCGTTGGAATACGTGGTCATCTCGATTCTTTCTTAAAGTGCAGCGACAATGCGAAGCGGCGCGCCGGGCGGGAGCTCCGCCCGCCGATACCGCCACCGATTCTGGGGGCCGACGTTCGGCGTCGCGTCAGGGCCGGATCGTCAGCCGTCCATAAAAAGACACCATACCCCAATCAAATTGATTCTGTTCGATTCATTTGTACTTCTCTTCATCGGTTTCATGCTCTGCCGCAAGCGGCGGCGACTCATCGCGATCGCGAGCGTCGCGCTGTTCTGGCTGCTCGCGACAGGCTGGCTCGCCGCGCCGCTCATCGCGTGGACCGAAGCGGGCGTGACGCCGGTCGAGCGCCCCGACATGCATGGCCGGACCACGCTGATCATCATCGGCGCCGGCACGCGGCGCAGCGACACCGGCCTGCGACCGCCTCCCGACGGGGAAGCACGCATCCGCGAGACCGCGGCGCTCTACCGCACGTGCCGGCAGCAGGCTGCCCGCTGCACCGTGGTGATGTCGGGCGGCGACCCGCAACGTCACGGCGAAACCGAGGCGGCCGTCTACGGGCGCCGGCTGGTCGCGGCGGGTGTCGCTTCCAGCGACCTCGTCCTCGAGCCGAACAGCCGTACCACCTACGAAAATGCGAAATTCACTGCATCTATACTACGCTCACAACATGACGACACGCGCATTCTCGTCACGTCGTCCTATCAGATGCGCCGCGCATTGCTCGATTTCCGCCGCTTCGGCATCGATCCGCAACCCGTTTATGCGAACCGCCGGCGCGCGCAAACGGGCTGGCTGCCCCGCTGGCACAACCTCGAAGACGCGAATCAGGCATTGCACGAACTGATCGGCATCGCACAGTTCCACGTCTACCGATGGCTCGGCTGGTTTTGATTGCAACGCTTGCACCGGCGGCGAACGCGACGGTGCCGCCCCGGGATGGCATGCGCATGACGGAATGCACGAAGTGTTGCGCGACTTCAACGGGGCCTTGCGCTGTGCCTCGATCCGGTGCACATTGATCCGTCACTTTTGTTACACTCGACACGCACTCGATTGCAGTCGCCAGACAAAACGGCAACATTCGGGTTCATCACCACTTAGCGGAGGTAAAGCAATGAAGAAGACGTCCCTGGCTATTCTGGTCGCGATGTCGGCGCTGACTGGCGCAGCGTATGCGCAAGAGAGCACGCAAATCCAGACCATCACCGACCCGGCGAAGATCGCCGAGATCGAGCAGCGCGCACAGGCACTGCAACAGCAGCAAGCAGCCGAGGCTGCACAGCCGGCGGCGCAGGAAGAGCACCACGGCAAGAAGGCTGCTCACCACAAGGCAGCGAAGAAGGCTGGCAAGAAGGCCGCCAAGGCCGCTCCGGCAGACGCTGCCAGCCAGTAAGTTCGGCGGCACCGCACAAGCGAAAAGCCGAATCCGGGCAACCGGGTTCGGCTTTTTTGGTTGCGGCGCCTGCGCGCTGTGCTAAAGTCGCGCACCGAAATTTTCCACCCGTGCGCACCCCGGTGCGGAGGACAGCATGAGCAACATTCAACTCGACATCGAGTGGACCGAAGCAGCCACTCGCAAGATCAAGCAACTGATGCCGCGCGGCTCGGACGACGCCTTTCTCGCGCTGCCGCCGATCGAGTGCCTGCCGATGGAGGGCGACGTGCTTTTCCTCGGCCCGCAAGGCAAGCAGCAACCGTTCATCGTCGCCGAACGCCAGTATCACCACGACGGCGATGCCGACTGGACGATCATCCTGATCCTCGACGTACCCAGCGCGTCGCACTGACGCGTCGCGGCGGCCGGCAACGCGTCCGGCCGCACCGCCCTGCTCGCACGCGCTGCGACGGCACGCGAATCCCGGGCCGATCGAGCCGGTCCGCGTCCGTTTCGCAATTGAGCGGCGTGTGAGCGGAACGCTCGCACGCGGCCAACGCGACCTCGCCCTACCGGCGCTCGCCGGATGCGAACCGCGCCGCCCCCACTCCAATTGATTGCGAATCACCGAATCCCGCACAGGCCGGATCGGCGCCCTCGCATTGCGGCCCCACCAAAAAAATTGCCCGCGCTTCATACGAAGCGCGGGCGAAACCGTCGCCCTACGAGGATAGGCGACGGGGCCATCGGGACCCGCGCGCGGCGCGGATCATCATCGGTTGTGCCCGCGCTCGCAGCGCCGGCATCTGGGGACGTCGAAACCGTTGGTCGGGCGTTCGCGACGCCTGCCCGGTCTCTGGCACCACCCTCCCTGTCCTAACGATTCGAACTAATAAAGCAGTTTGCGTGCCAGGTGCATTTTCGAAAGCACAGCATTGATCCATAAGGATATTTTTCGGGACCATGACGATGTAACACCCGTTCCGCCGCCGTAACGCGCGGATGTTACGTAACGTCACAAGGCGGAGCAGCCGAACGTCCCGCACACGCCGACGTCACGGCGCGCGACCATAAAAAAAGCCCGCCGGGCGGCGGGCTTGTTCGACGAGCGGGATCGTCGCGATCAGCGCAGCTGATTCACGAGCAGCCCCATGATTTGCCGGGCCGGCGACGACGAATCGATCGCACCCGAATCGTCGACGACTGCCACACGCGTCTGGTCGGCCGTCAGCGCCTTCACGTTGACGCGATACTGCTTCGCCTGCTTTTCCTTCTTGCCATGGAACAGTTGGCTCCAGAAGCCCTGCTCGGCCGCGCTCAGATCCTTCGGATCGACATAACGCACGAAATACAGACCCTTCGTGCGATCGCGATCGTCGACCGTGAAGTTCGCGCGATCGAGTGCGAGGCCGACGTGCAGCCACGACCGGTCGTACGGCTCGCCGAGCGTGACTTCGGACGGCACCGCGCTCGTGTCGACGTCGTTCGCTTGCGACGACGTACGCGCGACGTTCTGCGCAGCGATCGCCGCGGCGGCCGCCTTCGACGCGTCGGTATCGGCCTTCTTGTCCTTCGGCACCGTGTTGTCGTTGATGTTCGCGACCGGCGGCTCGCCGTTCTTCGCACGCTGCTCGTTCTGCGCGAGCACCGCCATCAGCCGCTTCAGGTATTCCGTCTCGAGCGCCGGATCGTTCGGCTTCGCTTCCCACTTGCTCGAATCGTTGTTCGCGCCGGTGATCGCCTCGCGCATGCCCTTCTGGCTGACGAACACATAGGTGCCGCCGTTCGGCGCCGAATCGAGGCGCGTGCGGTACTTGTTGCGCTCGGCCGTCACGTACGAATTGCCCATCGCTTTCGAGATCACGCTGCGGATCAGGCCGTCGTTGATCTGCGGATGGGTCTCGTTCCAGTCGGTTTCCATCACGCCCTTGTCGCGCTGGTCGACGACGAGCAGGAAGCCCTGCTCCTGCCAGAAGCGGCGCACTTGCGGCCAGATGTCGGCGGGCTTCTTGCCGTCGATCACGAGCCAGCTCTCGGTGCCGTCGCGCTGGATATGCATGCCGGCCACGGCGGGCGCGACGGTATCCGTCGCGGGCGCCGTGTGCTGGACCTGCTGAAGCGCGGACAGGGAAGTCGCGCCGCCCTGCGGCGGCAGCGAACGCTGATCGGCCGTCTCGTCGAGCATGTTGGGCGGCACTGCGAGCGACGCTTCCTTCGATTTCGAATCGCTCTTGTAGTCCACTTTCGTGGGCGACGACGTACCGCAACCGGCGACGAGCGCGCCAGTGGCGAGCACTGCAGCGAACCGCATGGTAAGACGAAGATCAGTCATGTTCGGGGAATCCTCTTCCGCTAAATCACGGCGCTTTCCGTGGATCAACCTTGCATTTTACCGGGGCCGCGCCGGGATGTGCAAAAAAGCGACGGGCAAGAAAAAACCCGCGTCAGCCTGAGCTGACGCGGGTTCTTATCTGGTCGGGGCGAGAGGATTTGAACCTCCGACCACCTGCACCCCATGCAGGTACGCTACCAGGCTGCGCTACGCCCCGAAAGAAAAAAATTATAACAGAGAGTTGGCCGATTTAGAACGGGTCGCATGCATTTTGTGCATGTCCCTGCCGAAATTTTTTGTGGCGCACCGTGGCGTGACGGATTCGACACGAACGGCGACGCACATGACGCCCCGCCGGTCCGTCGTCCGTCCACACGATCCGCCTGACGCTCACGCGCTGCGCGCGACACAGATCACCGTGAGCCCCGCCAACCGGTTGAACCGGAACATCGGCAGCTCGGCGCGGCAGATCAGCTTGAGCAAACCATTGACTACCGGATGGTGTCGACGCAGTTGCGACGCGGGTTCGCGTGGCTGACGACGCGCTCGCTCGCTCAGTCGCAATGCCGCCGCGAGCGGAAACGTGAAGCCGAAGTAGTAAGCGCCGCGCTCGACCTCGAGCCCCGCACGGCGCGCGACGTCTTCGAGGCCGTCGAGCGTATACCTGCGCTTGTGTTCGAGAAAGTCGTCGTGCGCGCTCCAGAGGAACTGAAACGCGGGAACGGTGATCAGGAAGCGGCTGCCCTTCGGCACGCCGGCCACATATTGTGCAAGCAGCCCGACATCGTCATCGACGTGCTCGAGCACGTCCATCAGCAACACGAGATCGGCATCGAGCCGATTGACGGCGCGGCGAAAATGGACGGGCTTGCCTGCCGCCTCGCCGTCGGTATCGTCGGCGTAGCTCGTGTCGACACACCACGCTTCCGTCGCCTGCGTGCGCTCGAGCAAATGTTTCGAAAAGAAACCCGAGCCCGCGCCGACATCGAGTATCCGGTTCGCATCCGCCGCGCCCAGGAACCGGCGAATCGCGCTCGCCTTCGACGCGTAGTACCAGTGATCGCCGACGTCCGCTCCCAATACGTCGAGTTCCTTCAGATCCATGACGCCTCCCCCGTGTCGGCCACCATGCTTCGATCATCAAGCCACTGACGCCGATCTTACCGCGCCGCAGCCGTCGCACGCATCGCAAGTTGCGCGAATTGCACCGCGCCCGCATCGCGTCCTAGTCGAAAAGGACGATGGCCGTTTCGCCGCGGATCGCTACCGTGCGCTTACCCGGCGCGAGATCGACGCGCCCGGCGCATCGTCCGACTGCAGGCCGATCGAGATCGCAGATCTGCGCGTTGCCGCGCGGCGCGCCGGGCCGGCAGCGACTTCGATCGCAACGGCGGTCGCAACTTCCCGTGACAGTCTCCGACAAAGGTCAGTGAATGCATCAGAAAAACGAAATTTCCCGACGACACTTTCTCCGGCTGGGCGCCGGCACGTTCGGCATCGCGCTGGGAAGCGCGTCGTTTCTGTCCGCGTGCGGCGGCGATTCGATCGCGATCGCCCCCGTCACGACGCCCAGGCTCGCCTCGGTAGCGAATTTTCGCGATACCGCAGGACCGGACGGAACGGGCTATGCCACCCCGAGCGGCGCAGCGATGAAAAAAGGCGTGATCTACCGGTCGTCCGCGCTCACGTTGTCCGCGGCCGACGTCGCAACGGTCGATACGCTCGGCATCACGCAGGTGTGCGACCTGCGCACGACCTCCGAGATCCAAGCGCAGCCGGATGTACCGTTGGCGGGCGCCATTTGGCAGAACCTCAACGTGCTCGGCGCCGCCAATCTCGGCCCGCTGCCGACCAGCGGCGCGACGGCCACGGCCTTCATGATGAGCATGTATCGGGCGTTCGTGACGTCGGAAACCGCACGCACGAGCTACCACGCGTTGTTTGCCGGCTTCGCCTCATCCGGCGGCAATCTGGTCTTCCACTGCACGGCCGGCAAGGATCGCACCGGCTGGGCGACGGCCATCCTGCACACGATCCTCGGTGTCCGCCCGCAGACGATTCTCGCCGACTATCTGCTGACCAACGTCTACAGCGCGTCGGAAATCGCCGCCTATGTCGCGCAGGCGCAAAAGCGCGGCGGGCAGGATGCGGCCGACATGATGGCCGCGCTGCAAGGCGCGCAAGCCACCTATCTGCAGGCGGCGTTCGATCAGGTCGTCGCGTCGTATGGCTCGATGACGTCATACATCGAGAACGGCCTGCAGCTCGACGCGTCGACGCAGAATGCGATCCGGCAGCGCATGCTGGTCTGACCGACCGTGCAGGCGGCACTGGCGACAGCGCGGCTGTCATCGCACTGCCGCCGCGCCCGGATCGGACACGGCCTTCATCCGGCAAGTGACCCGGCGTCAACCCACGCCGACGCCGGGTTTGCCGATCCGACGCAATGCGCGCCGCCCGCCTCGACCGCAAAACCAAACGACCGTTTGATATCGCCGCCCCGACGCCGCGAATCCTTTGCCCTGTCGTGCGCCGACCGATGTTGCCCGCACGCCCGCTGTTTGGTAACGCCGCTCTAGCGCGCTATGCCACACTGCACGGCATCGACGACTGCGCCGCGCATCGATCGCGCGCCCTCGCCGGTCACGACAAGACATGGAGACAGACGATGCGGAATTCGGTCCGGCGCGGCCATCGCACGCCCTTGGCAAGTTTCGACTGGATGGCCGGCCTGCGACGCGCGGCCGCCCCGGTTTCACACGGCACCGCTCGCGCATTCGGCTGCGGTGCGCTTGCGCTCGCGCTGCTCTGCACCGGCTGCGCGGAACCGGCCGCGCAGCGCGACGGCAACGCGTCGGTCGCATCGACGAAGATCGAGCGCGCCAAAGCCGAACGCCTCGCTCACGAACAGCAGATCGCCCGCACGGTGCCGTCGCTCGCGTCGATCAACCTCACGCAGCCGCGCCCGTTCACGCTGCGCGACTCGGGCCAGAACGGCGCGATGACGTTCCTGCGCGACGTCGATTTCCGCATCGTCAACAACCTCGGCTTCTTCATCCATCAACTGTCCGCGACGCTCGTGCCGACGCAGGCCGGCGCCCCCATCGTGTTCGACGACCCGACGAGCTTCGAGATCGACGTACACGAAGGCGCGGTCACGCTCGACAACGCAAAGCTGACCGCGCTCTTCGACACTTACATCTTCGGTTACCGCAACGCGCCGCTGCGCAAGCTCGCCGTATCGGCCGGCGACGGTGTGATCCATCTTCAAGGCGAGATGCAGCGCGACGGCTGGGTGCCGTTCTCGCTGACCGGCACGCTCGCGATCCGCGACGGCAGCCAGCTCGTATTCCACCCGACCGGCGTGCGCGTGTCGGGCATCAACGCGCAGCCGGTCATGCGCGCGGCCAACGTGAAGATGGCCGATCTGCTGAAGGTGGAAACACCGATCGCGCGGCTCGCCGGCGACGACCTCGTGATGTCGGTCGACAAGCTGATGCCGCCGCCACGGCTGAAGATCCGGATCACCGCGCTGCGCGTAACACCGGCCGGCCTCGACCTGGCGCTCGACGACGGCTCGCACGCCGGCTTCGCGCTGCCCGCGAACGCGCCGCAACAGGCGATGTACATCCGCGGCGGCGACGTGAAATTCATGCGCTCGATGCCGATGAACGCCGACATCCTGATCGGCCCGGTCGATCCGACGAAGCGCGACCAGCACTTCGTGTTCGACCTGTACCACTATCGCGACCAGGTTTCGGCCGGCTATTTCAATTTCGACGAAAGCGGCGCGATGGCGATCCGGATGCCGTCGTACGCGGGCCCCGCGAGCGGCGCCGCGCTCGGCAATTCGGCCGCTCGCCTGAACGACAGCTTCCTCGCCGCGCAGCAGAATGCGTTGCGCGACTCGCGCCAGCACTGGGAAGCGTTTGCACTCGCGGCCAGCGCGCCGCAACCCGGCATGCAGAAAGTCGCGATGCGGCGCTCGTCGACCGCCCCGTTCAACGAACGGCACGTGTCGAACCGCAACCCGACGATCCACCTGCACAACGTCGACTTCAACCTGTCCGGCGACATCGGCTTCCATGTCGAGGATCTCGACGTGCAGCTGATCGCGAAACGCCCGGGCGAACCGGTCGATCTCGACGATCCGAACCAGTACGACATCCGCATTCTCGGCGGGACGGTCGTCGAATCGTGGAAGGCGATGTCGGCGCTCTTCAACAACTACCTGCTCGACTACTCGCCGCGCTCGCTGAACGACCTGCAGTTGAGTGCGGATGGCCAGGAATTGCGCGTCGAGGGCGGCATCAAGCTCTGGAATCACGTGCCCGGCGTGTGGCTGCCGACCGACATGAAGGGCACGCTGTCGGTGCTCGACGACCGGCACCTCGCGTTCAAGCCGGCGCAGGTATCGGTGCTCGGCATCCCGCAGGCGAAGCTGCTGCGCTCGCTCGGCATCGAGCTCGCGTCGCTGACGCCGCTGCAGCGCCGCGGCGCGGAGCTGCGCGGCGACACGCTCGTGCTCGACCAGTACACCGTGTTTCCGCCGCCGGTGCTGAACGGCAAACTCGGCCAGGCGACGGTCGAACGCGACGGGCTGCGCCTCACGTTCCGGCGTGCCGCCGACGCGCCCGCGACGAAGCGGCCGCAGATCGACGCGCCGAGCTACATGTGGATGGAAGGCGGCGACATGAAGATGTTCAACGTGCTCGAACTGAACGTGCGCGCGCTGATCCGGAACTCGGCCGAGGCCGGCCCGATGCGTTTCGACCTGTACGGCTACCGCAGCCAGGTCGCGCAGGGCTCGGTGCGGATGCTGCCGGACGGCACGCTGGTCGTCGACATGGGCAAGCCGAACCCGCTCGCGTCACGCTGACCCGCCGAGCGCGAGCCCGCGTCCATGAAAAAACCCGGCGGCGCATCGCCGACCGGGTTTTTTGTTGATTCGAGCGTTGCGCTCAGTCGTGTTTGAGTCCGTCGATCACGTCGAGGAGCGCCTGCCGCAACGCGACCACGTCGACCGTTGCACCCGGCTTGCCCGATACTCGCACGTCGCCGGCCGGCACATCGGGCTCGGCCGGCGCCGCGGCAGCGCGCTCGCCGCCCGGCGAATCGAGCCGGTTGCGCGCCCCGTTGATCGTGAACCCCTGTTCGTACAGCAACTCGCGAATCCGCCGGATCAGCAGCACTTCGTGGTGCTGATAGTATCGGCGATTGCCACGCCGCTTCACCGGCCGCAACTGCGTGAATTCCTGTTCCCAATAACGCAGCACGTGCGGCTTGACCCCGCACAGTTCGCTGACTTCACCGATCGTGAAATAGCGCTTCGCGGGAATCGGAGGCAAGACGACTTTCTCAACCGTAGTGGTCATCGTCGGTTAACCGTCGGTAAAGAATGCGCGGCGGCCGCGCGGAGACTTCGGCGCGCGGGCGTTACTCCGCGCCGTTTTCGACCAGCGCCTTCAGCTTCTGGCTCGCGTGGAAGGTTACCACCCGGCGGGCCGCGATCGGAATCGCCTCGCCCGTCTTCGGGTTGCGGCCCGGACGCTGCGGCTTGTCGCGCAGCTGGAAGTTGCCGAACCCCGACAGCTTGACGCTTTCGCCGTTTTCGAGCGCGTCGCGGATCACTTCGAAAAACGCCTCGACCATGTCCTTCGCTTCACGCTTGTTCAGCCCGACGCTGTCGAACAGCAGCTCCGCCAGCTCCGCTTTCGTCAGCGTCGGCGTCTCGGTGGACGCCGGCGCCGAAGCGTCGCGGTTCATGGCGCTGCGTTGCGCCGTCAGGAGGGCTTCGAATTCACTCGAGGTCATGTCGTTCATATCTGCCATACAGCGCGTTAAACCAAAACTTACGATGGGGAAGCGCCACCCGCGAACGGGCGGCCCCTCTCCTTAGCCGCGCAGGCGGGCACCCGCACGAGCCATCCGCTCGACCAGCGTCTGGATCGCCTGATCGACGACCTCGTCCTGTAGCGTGCCAGCCGCATCCTGCAGCGTCACGCGGAAGGCAAGGCTCTTCTCGTGCGCGGCAAGACCACCGGAAGTATTTGATTTTGCACGAAATTCGTCGAAGAGTACAACCTTCTGAACGAATCGGCAGGCGTCTTCGGCCAGCGCCTTCTTCATTTCGTCGAAAAGTGCCTGAACCTCGACCGCCTGATCGACGACAACGGCGATATCGCGCCGTACCGGCGGGAATTTCGACACGTCGGTCGGCGCCGGCAGTGCACGCGCGATCAGCGCATCCGCGTCGATTTCGAACATCACCGGCGCGTGCGGCAGCTCGTACTTCTGCATCAGGCGCGGATGCAGCTCGCCGATCCAGCCGACCGCGCGGCCATCCACTTCGATGCGCGCACTGCGGCCCGGATGAAGGGCCGGATGCTCGGCCTTCACGAAACGCGCGGCGGCCGGCGCGAGCAGCGCCTCGAGATCGCCCTTCACGTCGAAGAAATCAACCGCGCGGGTCGCGACGCCCCACTGCTCGTCGACTGCCGGGCCGTACGCGAGCGCGCCGACACGCTTCGGTTGCGTGTAGCCTTCGACGGTCAGCTCGCCGGCCTTCACCGACGGATCGGCGAGGAACACACGGCCCGTCTCGAACACGCGCACGCGATCCGCGCGACGGTTCAGGTTGTGGCGCAGCACGGAGATCAGGCTGCCGAACAGCGTCGTGCGCATCACCGACAGCTGGCTCGCGATCGGGTTCAGCAGGCGGATCGGAGTGTCGTTGCCGGCGAAGTCGTGCTCCCACTCCGCATCGACGAAGCTGAAGTTGACCGTTTCCGCATAGTCGCGCGCCGCGAGCGCATGACGGATGTCGTGGATCGAACGCCGCGTCTCGTTGGTCGCGCGCATCTCGCTCGTTGCGACCGGCGGACGCGCGGGAATCTTCTCGAAACCGTAAATGCGCGCCACTTCCTCGATCAGGTCTTCCTCGATCTCGATGTCGAAGCGGTGCGACGGCGGCGTGACCAGGAACGCGTCGTCGTCACGCTCGAACGGCAGGCGCAGGCGCGTGAAGATGTTCGCAATCTCGTCGGCATCGATCTTCACGCCGATGATGCGGTTCGCGCGCGATACGCGCATTTTCACCGGCGCGCGCTGCGGCAGGTTCACCGCCTGGTCGTCGACCGGGCCGGCCTTGCCGCCGCAGATTTCGAGAATCAGCTGCGTGATGCGCTCGACGTGTTCGACGGTCGTCGCGTAGTCGACGCCGCGCTCGAACCGATGGGCCGCATCGGTCGAGAAGTTGTACTTGCGCGCGCGGCCACGGATGCTGTCCGGCCACCAGAACGCGGCTTCCAGGTAGATGTTGGTCGTGTCGAGCGTGACGGCCGTGCTGTCGCCGCCCATGATGCCCGCGAGGCTTTCGACCTGACGGTCGTCCGCAATCACGCCGACCGTTTCGTCGAGTTCGACCGTGTTGCCGTTCAGCAGCTTCAGCGACTCGCCGCGCTTGCCCCAGCGCACTTCGATGCCGCCGTGGATCTTGTCCAGATCGAACACGTGCGACGGACGGCCGAGCTCGAACATCACGTAGTTCGAGATGTCGACGAGCGCCGACACGCTGCGCTGGCCCGAACGCTCGAGGCGCTCGACCATCCATTGCGGCGTCTTCGCATGCGCGTTCACGCCGCGGATCACGCGACCCGAGAAGCGGCCGCACAGATCGGGCGCAGCGATGCGCACGGGCAGCGTTTCGTCGAGCTCGACGCGCACCGGACGGATATCGACCGGCGTCAGCGGCGCGCCGGTGATCGCGGCCGTCTCGCGCGCGATGCCGAACACCGACAGGCAATCGGCCTTGTTCGGCGTCAGCTTGATTTCGAAGATCGTGTCGTCGAGATTGAGCGTATCGCGGATGTCCTGGCCGACCGGCGTGTCTTCCGGCAGGATCAGCAGGCCGCTGTGGTCCTCGGACAGCTTCAGCTCGCGCGCCGAGCACAGCATCCCCTGGCTCTCCACGCCGCGCAGCTTCGACAGCTTGATCGCGAACGGCTTGCCGCCCTCTTCTGCCGGCGGCAGTTCCGCGCCGACCAGCGCGACCGGCACCTTGATGCCGGGCGCCACGTTCGGTGCGCCGCACACGATATTTAGCGTCGCGCCGGTGCCGGCGTCGACCTGGCAGACATTGAGCTTGTCCGCATCCGGATGCTTGACGACTTCGAGCACGCGGCCGACGACGATCTTCGATGTCGGCGGCGCAGCCTTGCTCAGCGATTCGACTTCGAGCCCCGCCATCGTCAGCGCGTGCGACAGTTCGTCGGTCGTCAGCTGCGGGTCGACAAAGGTTCTCAACCAGGATTCAGGGAATTGCATGGATGTCTACGTTCGAAACAGGTTAGATCGGCGCCCGGCCCCCCGTCGGAAACGTCCGGCGGGGCATGCGCGGGCACATGTCGGCGCGGCGCGTGCGTTATGCGAACTGGCGCAGGAAACGCAGATCGTTCTCGAAGAACAGCCGGAGATCCTGCACGCCGTAGCGCAGCATCGTCAGGCGCTCGAGGCCGCTGCCGAACGCAAAGCCGATGTAGCGCTCGGGATCGAGGCCCATGTTGCGGATCACGGTCGGATGCACCTGCCCCGAGCCCGAGATCTCGAGCCATTTGCCGGCGTTCTTGCCGTGCTCGAACATCATGTCGATCTCGGCCGACGGTTCCGTGAACGGGAAATACGACGGACGGAAGCGCACGAGGATGTCGTCGCGCTCGAAGAATTTCTTCAGGAAGTCGGTATAGACGCCCTTGAGGTCGGCGAAGCTGATGTTCTCGTCGATCCACAGCCCCTCGACCTGATTGAACATCGGCGAGTGGGTCGCATCGCTGTCGACGCGATACGTGCGGCCCGGCGCGATCACCTTGATCGGCGGGCGGTTCATGCGCGCGTAACGCACCTGCATCGGGCTCGTGTGCGTGCGCAGCAGCAGCTGGCGGCCGTCGGCATCCTTGCCTTCGACGTAGAAGGTGTCCTGCATCGAACGCGCCGGATGGTTTTCCGGGCTGTTCAGCGACGTGAAGTTGTACCAGTCGGTCTCGATTTCGGGACCGTCGGCCACGTCGAAGCCGATCGAGCGGAAAATCTGTTCGACGCGCTCCCACGTGCGCATCACGGGGTGCAGGCTGCCTGCGCCGGCGCCGCGGCCCGGCAGCGTCACGTCGATCGCCTCGGCGGCGAGGCGCTGGTTCAACAGCGCGTCGGCGAGCGCCTGGCGGCGTGCGGTCAGCGCGGCTTCAACCTGCTGCTTCGCGACGTTGATGCGTGCGCCTTCGGTCTTGCGTGCTTCGGGATCGAGCTTGCCGAGGCCCTTGAGCAACTCGGTCAGCGCACCCGACTTGCCGAGAAAGCGTGCTTTCTCGTTTTCGAGCGTGGTGATGTCGGCAGCCTGTTCGAAGGACTGCTGCGCGTCGGCGACAATCTGGTCCAGATCCATAGATCCCATCATTTCCAACGTCATTCGGTCTTGGCGAGCGAAACTGCTCCACCAAACAAAAAAGGGGCTCGGAAGAGCCCCGTTTTCGCTGCAGCGGCCGAGACTACCGGAACGTCGCTGCAACTAACCACGCAGTGCTAATTTCGCAATTAGGCTGCAACGGCGGCTTTCACCTGCTTGACGATCGCAGCAAAAGCAGCCTTGTCGAACACCGCCATGTCGGCCAGGACCTTACGGTCGAGTTCGATCGACGCCTTCTTCAGGCCGTTGATGAACACGCTGTAGGTCATGTCGTGCTGGCGAACTGCCGCGTTGATACGCGTGATCCACAGTGCGCGGAACACACGCTTCTTGTTGCGGCGATCGCGGTACGCGTACTGACCAGCGCGCATCACCGCCTGCTTGGCGATGCGGTAGACGTTATTGCGACGGCCGCGATAACCCTTGGCCAGGTTGATGATCTTCTTGTGGCGGGCCCGTGCGGTTACCCCACGTTTGACTCGAGGCATGTTTCTCTCCTTGGAGTATCAGTTGAGGGGTTACGCGAACGGCAGCATCGCGCGGACGGAGTTCAGATCGGAATCATGAACTGCCGTTGCGCCGCGCAGGTGACGCTTGTTCTTCGTGGTTTTCTTGGTCAGGATGTGACGCTTGAAGGCTTGACCGCGCTTGACGGTACCGCCCGGACGCACCACGAAGCGCTTTGCAGCACTCTTCTTGGTCTTCATCTTAGGCATGACGAACAACTCCAGTTTATTTGATGGCGATGGGTGTGCGGTTGGCTTGCGCCCTTGACCCGCCCTTCGAAACCCAGTCCACTTGTGTACGGCGAACCGCTTGCGCAGCCGCCGTCGTTGTTGGTGCGCCGCCCTGACCGGGCCACGCACCGAACCACTTTCGAACCTGCGCGCGTGGCGCGCGGGCCCGTTACTTCTTTTTCTTCGGCGAGAGCACCATGATCATCTGGCGCCCTTCCATCTTCGGCATCTGCTCGACCTGGCCGACTTCCTCGAGATCCGTGCGCAGACGCTCAAGCATCCGCATGCCGATCTCCTGGTGAGCCATTTCGCGGCCGCGGAAACGCAACGTGATCTTCGTCTTGTCGCCCTCTTCGAGGAAGCGCACGAGGTTGCGAAGCTTGACGTTGTAGTCACCGTCATCGGTACCCGGGCGGAATTTGACTTCCTTCACCTGAATGACCTTTTGCTTCAGCTTCGCTTCGTGCTGCTTCTTCGATTCCTGGTACTTGAACTTGCCGTAATCCATCAGACGGCAAACCGGCGGAACCGCTTGCGGCGCGATTTCCACCAGGTCAACATCCAGTTCTTCCGATTTACGGAAAGCATCAGCGAGTTTTACGATACCGAGCGGTTCGTTCTCGATCCCGACCAGACGCACTTCCGGCGCAGTGATTTCACCGTTGATGCGGTGCGACGACTTATCAGTAGCGATGTTACGTTTCCTCTAAAAATTAAAAAAACGAGCCGCGCTGCCAGGGCGGTTACTTGAACGAGCGCAGGTCTTCCTGCAGACGCTCAACGAAGGCTTCGATCGGCATAACGCCAAGATCGACGCCGCCACGGGCACGCACGGCTACCGTTTGCGCATCACGCTCCTTATCGCCCACGACGAGGAGATAAGGCACCTTTTCCAGCGTGTGCTCGCGTATTTTATAGCTAATCTTCTCGTTGCGCAAATCGGCCGCCACTCTAACCCCTTGTTTTTGCAACGTTTGGGTCAGAGATTGTGCATATTCGGCCTGACTTTCGGCGATATTGAGCACAATTGCCTGGTACGGCGCGAGCCAGACCGGCATCGCACCGGCGTGGTGCTCGATCAAAATGCCGAGGAATCGCTCCATCGAACCGACGATCGCGCGGTGCAGCATCACCGGCCGGCGGCGGCTGTTGTCTTCCGCAACGTACTCGGCGCCGAGGCGCTCCGGCAGCATCATGTCGAGCTGCAGCGTGCCGCACTGCCACGAACGGCCGAGCGCATCCTTGATGTGGTACTCGATCTTCGGGCCATAGAACGCACCCTCGCCCGGCAGCTCTTCCCACGACAGGCCGCAGGCCGTCAGCGCTTCGCGCAGCCCCTGCTCGGCACGGTCCCACGTTTCATCGGAACCCATGCGCTGCTCGGGACGCAGCGACAGCTTGATGTCGATGTGCTCGAAGCCGAAATCGCCGTACACGCTCATCGCGAGCTTGTTGAACGCGATCGACTCGGCAATGATCTGGTCTTCCGTACAGAAGATGTGCGCATCGTCCTGCACGAAGCCGCGCACGCGCATCAGGCCATGCAACGCACCCGACGCCTCGTTGCGATGGCACGAGCCGAATTCCGCGTAGCGCAGCGGCAGGTCGCGGTACGAGCGCAGGCCGTGCTTGAACACCTGGACGTGCCCCGGACAGTTCATCGGCTTGATCGCGTAGTCGCGCTTCTCCGACTCCGTCGTGAACATGTTCTCGCGGTAGTTCTGCCAGTGGCCCGACGCTTCCCACAGCGAGCGGTCCATGATCATCGGCGTCTTGATCTCGAGGTAGCCGGCTTCGTTCACGCGGCGGCGCATGTACTGCTCGACCTGCTGCCACAGCGCCCAGCCCTTCGGATGCCAGAACACCATGCCCGGCGACTCTTCCTGCATGTGGAACAGGTCGAGCTGCTTGCCGAGCTTGCGGTGGTCGCGCTTTTCCGCTTCCTCGAGCATGTGCAGGTATTGATCCTGGTCTTCCTTCTTCGTCCAGGCCGTCCCGTAGATGCGCTGCAGCTGCTCGTTCTTCGAGTCGCCGCGCCAGTACGCACCCGCGACCTTCATCAGCTTGAAGACCTTCAGCTTGCCGGTCGACGGCACGTGCGGGCCACGACAGAGGTCGGTGAAGCCGCCGTGCGAGTACAGCTTGATTTCGTCGCTTTGCGGAATCGATTCAATGATCTCGGCCTTGTACTTCTCGCCGAGGCTGCGGAAATAGCCGGCCGCCTCGTCGCGCGACACGACGCGGCGCGTCACCGGCTCGTCCTTCTTCGCGAGTTCCTGCATGCGCTTTTCGATCTTTTCCAGATCTTCAGGCGTAAACGGGCGGTTGTACGAGAAGTCGTAGTAGAAGCCGTTGTCGATCACCGGACCGATCGTCACCTGCGCATCCGGATACAGATCCTTCACCGCATAGGCGAGCAAGTGCGCGGTCGAGTGACGAATGATGTCGAGACCGTCGGCATCCTTGTCCGTGACGATCGCGAGCGATGCGTCGCGATCGATGACCGTGGACGTATCGACCAGCTCGCCATCGAGCTTGCCACCAAGCGCAGCCTTCGCAAGGCCGGGACCGATCGAGGCCGCAACCTCGGCAACTGTCACCGGATGCTCGTATTGTCGAACTGAGCCGTCAGGCAAGCGTATCGAAACCATAGCAATCTCCGTGATGCCGACAGTGGGCGGCAAACCAAGCACGCGATATCAAAGTCACGCGCGAAAATTTCGCGACAAAAAAAATGCGGCCCCGCTTTCGAGGGGCCGCATTCGATACTTCACTCAAACTGAAAGGGCGAAAACGTTCCTCGACTAGCGTCGCTCCGAAAAGGTTTCGGTCAACGTTCGCGGTGTCATAACCGTATTCGCCTTGTTCGCGTTGAGTTATTTACTGCATCGAACACCCGAAAAAACCGGGCATTCTCAATTCGTTGGTAGGCTCGATTGGACTCGAACCAACGACCCCCACCATGTCAAGGTGGTGCTCTAACCAGCTGAGCTACGAGCCTAGAGAAGCTAAGATTATATGGAGCTAACGCAGACTTGGCAAGCGTTTTTATGCGGCCGCAGCAAAATGATCGGGCTCCAACCCCATTACAGGGACCTCACGCCTTGCGCCCCGCCCGCACGACGCCCGGCACTTCGCCGAGCAGCGTGCACGCCCGCTGCACCTGCGCGGAATTCGAAACCTCGACCGTGAACTGCATGAATGCCGCATTGCGGCGGCTCTGCGTCTTCACGCCCACCACGTTCATCTTCTCGCGCGCGAACACTTCGGAGATATCGCGCAGCAAGCCTTGCCTGTCGCTCGCCTCGACCATCAGGTCGACCGGATAGACGGACACGCCACGGCCGCCCAGCACGTCGGCCGACCAGGTCGTCTGCAGTACGCGCTCCGGCGCCCGCTCGGCCATCCGCCGGAACGTCGGGCAGTCGCTGCGGTGAATCGACATCCCCTTGCCGCGCGTCACGAAACCACTGATCGGGTCGGGCGGCGCCGGACGGCAGCAGCGCGCAAGCTGCGTCAGCAACGCATCGACGCCGACCACCAGCACGCCGGTCGACGCGCCGTGCGCGACGCTCGCCCCACTGCTGCGCTTCTCGAAATCGGCGGGCGCCTCGGGCGCATGGTCGGGCGGCGGCGCATCGGACAGCGCGTGCTCGACGTTGCGCAGGCTGAATTCCTCCTTGCCGACGACCGAGAACAACTCATCGGGCGACTTGAAGCCGAGCTTCGCGGCCAGATTGTCGAGGTTCACCGACGTCTTGCCTTCGCGCTGCAGCGTCTTTTCGACGAGCGCGCGACCATGCGCGATGTTTTCTTCCTGCTCGATCGAGTTGAACCACGCGCGCACCTTCTGTCGCGCGCGCGGGCTCTTCAGGTAGCCGAGCTGCAGGTTCAGCCAGTCGCGCGACGGCCCGCCCTCCTTCACCGCGACGATCTCGACCGTCTGGCCGTTCGCGAGCGACGTGTTCAGCGGCACCATCACGCCGTCGACGCGCGCGCCGCGGCAGCGATGGCCGAGCTCGCTGTGCAGGTGATACGCGAAATCGACCGGCGTCGCGCCCTGCGGCAGCGCGATCACGCGCGCCTGCGGCGTCAGCACGTAGATATGGTCGTCGTCGAGCGACGTCTCGCGCAGCTGCGCCCACGCCTTGTCGCCCGAGACTTCGGTGCCGTCCTCGACGTCGTCCTTCCATGCGAGCAGCTGGCGCAGCCACGCGATCTTCTCGTCGTACTTGTCGCTCGCCGAGAACTGGCCGCCATAGCCGCGCGCGCCCGCTTCCTTGTAGCGCCAGTGCGCGGCGACGCCGTACTCCGCGAAGCGGTGCATTTCCTGCGTGCGGATCTGCACTTCGAATGCGCGGCCGTCGTCGCCGATCACGACCGTATGCAGCGACTTGTAGCCGTTCGGCTTGGGGCGCGAGATGTAGTCGTCGAATTCCTTCGGCACCGGCTGCCACAGGTGATGCACGATGCCGAGCACCGCGTAGCAATCCTTGATGTCCGGCACGATCACGCGAAATGCGCGCACGTCGTACAGCTCGGAGAAGTCGAGCTCCTTGCCGCGCATCTTGCGCCAGATGCTGTAGATGTGCTTCGGCCGACCGCTCACGTCGGCCGGGATGTGCGCTTCCGCCAGTTCGTGCTGCAGCCGCTCGATCGCCTGCGCGACGTACGCCTCGCGTTCGATGCGCTTTTCGTCGAGCAGCTTGGCGATGCGCTTGTAGGTGACCGGATCCTCGAAGCGGAACGCGAGGTCCTCGAGCTCCCACTTCAGTTGCCAGATACCGAGACGGTTCGCGAGCGGCGCATAGATCTCGAGCGTCTCGCGCGCGACGTCGGGCGGCGGGTCGATCTTCGCCGCCGCGTAGTAGCGCAGCGACTGCAGCCGCGACGCCAGCCGGATCAGCACCACGCGGATGTCCTGCGCGAACGCGAGCAGCATCTTGCGCAGCGCCTCGATCTGCGTGCGCCGCTCTTCCGCGGCGTCGCGCCCGGCGTCGGGCATCGCGTTCTGCGCGGCGCGCAGGCTCACGGTGCCGAGCCGCAGCAGCTTGCGCACGTCGGATACGAGCCGCGCAACCTCTTCGCCGAAGCGTTCGGTCAACTCCCGCTCCGGGTCGTTCAGGTGCGGCGTCAGCACGAACAGCGCAGCCGCCTGCATCGCGTGCGGGTCGACGTTCAGCGTGCGCATGATCGACGCCGTGCCCGCCGAATGATCGGCGAGCAATTCGCCCGTCGACAGGCGCGCGTCGCCGGCCCGCTCGCGCACGAACGCGAGCACGTCGTCGAACGACGGCGCCGCGACGGAAGAAGCGGAAACGGACTCGGTCATTGCACGGCCTGGCGTATTGCGGTCATCGTGATGCTTCGCTCAGCTCCGCTGCGCGGCGACGACGACGATCTCGACGAGCAGCGCCGGATCCGCGAGCTTCGCCTCGACGGTCGCGCGCGGCGGCGTATTGCCGGGCGCGACCCACGCGTCCCACTCCGCATTCATGCCTTCGAAGTTCGCGAGATCCGAAATGTAGATCTGCACCGACAGCAGATGCGCCTTGTCGCTGTTCGCTTCGGCGAGCAGGCGGTCGATGTGGCCGAGCACTTCGCGCGTCTGGCCCTTGATGTCCTGGGTGGTGTCTTCGGCAATCTGGCCGGCCAGATACACGGTACCGTTGTGGATCGCGGTTTCGGAGAGACGGGCCCCGACGTGGTGACGAATGACTGCCATGGAATGTTCCGGTCGTGTGAGTGGGTGAAGTATCGGCGACGACACGGCCCGCGTGCCGCCGAACCGCATATTATGACGCGTTTATGCGCCGCCTTCGACGAAAAACCGGCGGGCGAGCGCAATCTGATCGGCGCTGATGAACGCCGGCGCATGGCCCGCGTCCTGGATCTCGGCTTGCGTCACGTGCCGGCCGCGCCGCACCATCTCGGCCGCCGTATCGCGCGACAGCAGGTCGGAATGCTCGCCGCGCACGACCAGCAGCGACGCGTCGGTGGTCTCGATCGCTCGCCACAGCGCGGCCTCGCCGAGCGCGGCCAGTTCGGGCGTCGTCGCCTTGAACGGCTCCGCGATGCGCGGATCGTAGCGCATCGTCCAGGCGCCGTCGGGCAGCTCGCGCAGCAACGGCCCGTTGATCTCGCGCCACTCGTCGCCGCTCAACGCGCCGAACGGCAGCGACAGCGACGTCAGATAGTCGATGCCCTCCTGCTCCGTCGCGAAGCGCGGCTGCACGCCGAGGTATTCGCCGATGCGCGTCAGCGAATCGGGCTCGATGCGCGGGCCGACGTCGTTGACGATCATCCGGCGCAGCGGCGAACCGGGCAGCCCCGCGAGCGCCATGCCGATCAGCCCGCCCATCGACGTGCCGAACCAGTCGACCGACTCGACATCGAGCCGCGCGATCAGCGTCACCATGTCGGCCACATATTGCGGAATCGCATAAAGCCGCGGATCGGCGAGCCAGTCGGAGCGCCCGCGCCCGACGACGTCGGGGCAGACGACGCGATACGTATGGGACAGTGCGGCGGCGAGCCGGTCGAAGTCGCGCCCCGAACGGGTCAGGCCGTGCACGCAGACCAGCACGCGCGGATTGGCGGGATCGCCCCATTCGGTATAGGCGACGTGGTGAAGGCCTGCGGCGCTCGCACACTGCACGCGTCGCTGACGGGGAACCGGAGGATTCGCTGAGGGTGTTGGCATCGTTGGCATCCTGTCGAACGTGGACGGTGCGGCGGGCAACGCTTGCACCGCCCGATGCAAACGATTGTAAACCGCTTCTTAACGGCGGGGCGTCACGCGCCTGCGGTCATCCGGCGCATCGTTCGCACCGGCTCACGCGCCGCGGCGCCACGAGGCGCGCAACTGCTCGCGCAGGAAGTCGATGAATGCCCGTACGCGCAACGGCACGTGACGCCCGCCGGGATAGACCGCATGAAGCGGTGCCGCGGGTGCGGCGAATGCCGGCAGCACGCGGACGAGCCGGCCCGCGTCGAGGTCGGCACCGACGTCCCAGATCGACTTCAGCGCGATGCCCGCGCCCTCCAGCGCCAATGTACGAGCCGCACCGCCGTCGTTCGTCAGCAGCGCGGCCGTCACCTCGACCGCAACCGCGCCCTGTACGCCGTCGAACCGCCACTCCGCACGCGGCTGGTCGCCCATCACGATGCATCGGTGCATGCGAAGCTCGGCGGGATGGGCCGGCAGCCCGTGCACGGCGAGATAGCTCGACGACGTGCACAGCACGCGATGATTCGGCGCCAGCTCGCGCGCGATCATCGTCGAATCGGCGAGGCTGCCGATCCGCACGGCAACGTCGATGTCCTGCGCGAGCAGATCCACGATCGCGTCGGTCAGCATCAGGTGCACGGTCAACTCCGGATGTTGCCGTTGAAACGCGGCGACGAGCGGCGCGATCCGCAGCCGGCCGAGTTCGCCGGGCGCCGTCAGGCGCAGCACGCCGCTGACCGTGCCGCGACGATCGCTCATCAGCGTTTCGGCGCGATCGACCTCGGCCAGGATGCGCAGCACCTGCGCATGGAACTGCGCACCGTCGTCGGTCAGCGTCTGCTGTCGCGTCGTCCGGTGCAGCAGACGCACGCCGAGCTGCGACTCGAGATGCGCGAGCCGCTTGCTGACGACGGACAGCGACAAGTCCAGCTCGCGCGCCGCCGCGGACAGGCTGCCGGCCGACACGATTCTCGCGAAGGTATCGAGCGCCGGGAGATCGTCGATCAGCATCGCGGCACCCGCTTCGCCTCGACCTTTCCTTTTTTCGAATAATCCATTCGCTTTTAGACCGTATTTGGGTTCAGAACGGAAACCTACCATACCTGTTCCGCGTCGTCCCGCGACGCCATTCACAGGACATCCGAAACCATGTCGATCCTTCCTTCGATCGCGCGCCCGCTCACCCGCGTCATCGCCGCGGCGGCCTGCGTCGCCGCGCTGTCGCCTGTCGCGGCCCGCGCCGCCGACCTTCTCGACCCACACGGCCTGACCGTCGCGACCGACGTGCCGGCTACGCAGGCGCGCGCACAGATCCTCGCCGCGCGCCGCTACGGCACGTTCTGGGATACCGGTGATGCGACCCTCGCCCGCGCCGCACTCGCGGCCGATTTCGTCGACCGGACGTTGCCGGCCGGCCGTGAACAAGGCGTAGCGGGGCCACTGGCGGCGTCCAGGACGATGCGCACAGCCATCCCGGACCTGCATTGCGACATCGAACAGATGATCGTGGCGGGCGACCGTGTCGTCGTGCACCTGCACTTTCGCGGCCATTTCACCGGCACGTTCAACGGAACGACCGGAAGCGGACAGGCGATCGACTTCATCGCGACCGACATCTACCGCATCGACCAAGGCCGGATAGCGGAAAACTGGCACATCGAGGACAACCTGACGCTGATGCGTCAGCTCGGGCTCGTCGGCTGACGGAGGGGACGATGACTGACAGCGACTACGATTCTTCGGCGATGCGTCCGGCGCGCCGCAAGTTTCTTGCACACGCAGGCGCCGGGGCGGCCGCCGGCATTGCGATGGCCGCGGGCGCCTCCCGGTCGGCAACTGCCGCGCCGATATCGGATGCTGCCGGGACGAACGCCAGCGGGTTCTGGCCGGACAACACGCGGCTCGTCATCTCGATCTCGATGCAGTTCGAGGCCGGCGGACAACCGTCCAAGGGCGCGGACAGCCCGTTCCCGCCCATCGAATTTCCACCGTCGGTCCCGGTCGACCTCGCGTCGGCCACGTGGTTCGCATATGGCTACCGTGAAGGGATCCCGCGTCTTCTCGACCTGTGGGACCGGCATGGCGTGAAGGTCACGTCGCACATGATCGGGGAAGCCGTGCGCCGGCATCCCGAACTGGCACGCGAGATCGTGTCGCGCGGCCACGAAGCGGCCGCGCACGGCCCGACCTGGCGGTCGCAATTCGCGATGAGCCGCGACGACGAGCGCCGCTTCCTCACCGAAGCCCGCGACATGGTCGAAGCGGCGACGGGACGGCGCCCGGTCGGCTACAACTGCAACTGGCTGCGGCGCGGACCGCACACGCTGCCGCTGCTGCAGGAACTCGGCTACGTGTATCACATCGACGACGTCAGCCGCGACGAGCCCTTCATCGAAACCGTCGACGGCCGCGATTTCGTGGTCGTTCCATACACGTTGCGCAACAACGACATCCTGCTGATCGAAGGCCGCAATTACTCGCCGACGATGTTTCTCGAGCAGATCAAGCTCGATTTCGACCAGTTGTACGCGGAAGCCGGCCAGCGGCGGCGATTGATGTCGATCAGCGCGCACGACCGGATCAGCGGCACGCCGCAGATGGTCCGCGCCTGGGACGCATTCCTGCACTACGCTCGATCGCATCCGGGCGTTGCCTTCATGCGCAAGGACGACATCGCCCGCTTTGCGCTGCGCAGCCCGTCGACGTTGCGCGAAGCCGAAACGATCTGACCGGATTGCGCTCGCCTGCTCACCCCCTCACCTCGGAAGGACCACCATGAACGACTCACTCCACGGAAAGAAGGTACTCGTCGTCGGCGGCAGCTCCGGCATCGGTGCCGCCGCCGCGACCGCATTCGCACGACTCGGCGCTGTCGTGACGATCGCATCGCGCAACCCGGACAGGGTCGGTGCAGATGCCGCGCCGGGCGCGCAAGTACGCACCGAAGCGCTCGACATCACGGATACGGCGGCCGTCGATGCGTTCTGCGCGCGTGCCGGCCAGTTCGACCACGTCGTGATTTCGGCCGCGAAGACACCGACGGGCCCAATCCGCGCGCTGCCGCTTGCCGACGCGCAGGCCGCGATGGACAGCAAGTTCTGGGGCGCATACCGCGTCGCACGCTCGATCGATATCGCACCCGGCGGTTCGCTGACGTTCGTGTCGGGCTACCTAAGCGTGCGACCGAACGCGTCGTCGGTACTGCAGGGGGCCATCAACGCGGCACTCGAGGCGCTCGCCCGCGGCCTTGCGCTCGAGCTGTCGCCCGTGCGGGTGAATACCGTATCACCGGGCCTGATCGCGACGCCGCTGTGGGACAAGCTCGCCCCCGATGCGCGCGACGCGATGTACGCGGGCGCCGCGCAGCGCCTCCCGGCACGCCGCGTGGGCCAGCCGGAGGACGTCGCGAATGCGATCGTGTATCTGGCGGCAACGCCTTATGCAACCGGCTCGACGGTGCTGATCGACGGCGGCGGCGCGATCGCGTGATCAGCGCGATTCGGGAGACGTATGCGGTCATGACAAAACGCCCCGCGTTCCACCGGGGAACGCGGGGCGTCGAGCGTCGAAACGAAAGGCCGGCGCTTACGCGACCGCGCTCACGTCGAGCGGCGCGCCCGTCTTCGCCTGGATCTCTTCCGCGCTTACGCCGTCGGCGAGTTCGAGCACCTTCAGGCCGGCCGGCGTCACTTCGATCACGCCGAGATCGGTGATGATCAGGTCGACCACGCCGACACCCGTCAGCGGCAGGTTGCATTCGTCGAGGATCTTGTGCTGGTCGCCCTTCGCGACATGCTCCATCAGCACGACGACGCGCTTCACGCCCGCGACGAGGTCCATCGCGCCGCCCATCCCCTTGATCATCTTGCCCGGGATCATCCAGTTCGCGAGGTCGCCATTCTTGCTGACCTGCATCGCGCCGAGGATCGCGAGGTTGATGTGGCCGCCGCGAATCATCGCGAACGAATCGGCCGACGAGAAGATCGACGAGCCCGGCAGCGTCGTGACGGTCTGCTTGCCGGCGTTGATCAGGTCGGCGTCGACCTCGTCCTCGGTCGGCGACGGGCCGATGCCGAGCAGCCCGTTCTCCGACTGCAGCCACACTTCGACGCCTTCCGGCACGTGGTTCGCGACGAGCGTCGGCAGGCCGATGCCGAGGTTCACATAGAAGCCGTCCTGCAGTTCCTTCGCCGCGCGCGCGGCCATCTGGTCACGATTCCAGGCCATGTCAGTCTCCTTTCGCGCGTACGACGCGTTGTTCGATGCGTTTTTCGGGCGTCGCGTTCAGCACGATGCGCTGCACGAAGATCCCCGGCGTGTGGACATGGTCCGGATCGAGTTCGCCGTTCTCGACGATCTCCTCGACTTCCGCCACGGTGATCTTGCCCGCCATCGCGCACATCGGGTTGAAGTTGCGCGCGGTGCGGCGATAGATCAGGTTGCCGGACTTGTCGGCCTTCCATGCCTTCACCAGCGCGACGTCGGCCGTCAGCGACGGCTCGAGCACGTAGTGGCGATCGCCGAACTGGCGCGTTTCCTTGCCTTCCGCGATCACGGTGCCGTAGCCGGTGTTCGTGAAAAAGGCGGGGATGCCGGCGCCGCCCGCGCGCAGCTTCTCGGCGAGCGTGCCCTGCGGCGTGAATTCGAGCTCGAGTTCGCCGGCCAGGTACTGGCGCTCGAACTCCTTGTTCTCGCCGACGTACGACGAGATCATCTTCCGGATCTGGCGCGTTTCCAGCAACAGGCCGAGACCGAAGCCGTCGACGCCTGCGTTGTTGCTGATGCAGGTGATGCCCTTGACGCCGGAATCGCGCAGCGCCGCGATCAGCGCCTCGGGAATCCCGCACAGGCCGAAGCCGCCCACCGCGAAGGTCTGTCCGTCGCGGACGATCCCTTCCAGCGCGGCGGCCGCGCTTGGATAGACTTTGTTCATCTGTATGTCCCTTCCTCTATGGAAACCAGCAAAACCGGTTCACGCGCCCACTGGGCCGCAAGCCCGCCGCATCATTCTATGCATGCACGGCGATACCTGCGTCGAGGCGCGCTGTTTTTATATCGCGGCACACCGCCGCGAGATGCCTGAAAGGGTACGATGTGACGCCGATACGGCACAATACGCAAAAATACATAAGCATTTGCCTCCGCTTGCCCGCGCCATGCCCGCTCTCGATTACCAGACTGCCTTTCACCTCGCGCCGCTCGGCCTCGTGATGTCGCGCGACCGCGTGATCGAGGACTGCAACGACGCGCTCGCGGCGATCTTCCGCTGCGCGCGGGCCGATCTGATCGGCAAGTCGTACGAGGTGCTGTATCCGTCGCCGGACGAATTCCAGCGCATCGGCGAGCGCATCTCGCGCGTGATGATCGCGAACGGCACCTACGCCGATGACAGAATCATGAAACGGGCCGACGGCGAGCTGTTCTGGTGCCACGTGACGGGCCGCGCGCTCGACCGCACCGCGCCGCTCGCGGCGGGCGTCTGGACCTTCGAGGACCTGAGCGCGACGCGCCGGGTCGCCGTCGAGCTGACGCCGCGCGAACGCGAGATCGCCGCGCAGCTCGCGACCGGCAAGACCAGCAAGCAGATCGGGCGCGTGCTCGACATCAGTTCGCGCACGGTCGACATCTATCGGGCGCGGCTGATGCGCAAGTACGGCACGAACAATACGCCGGAGCTGCTGCAGCGCCTGCTCGGCCAGTAAAACGCGCGCCGGAATGGCAATCGGCCGCGTGAAGCGGCCGATTCGGGAGATCATCGGGAAATGGCGACACACCGGGCGCCGGCTTCGGCGCCGCCGCGCTCAGCCGACCTGCGCCGCGAGCGCGCGCTCGATCGTATCGCGCAGCAGTTGCGGCAGCGGCACCGACTTGCCGAGCCCGTAGTCGACCCACACGCAGCGCGCGTTGCCGCGCGCATAGACGTGCTGCGGATCGTCCGCGCGCGTCAGCTCGAAACCGGTGTCGAAGCTGCTGCGGCCCGGCTTCGCGGCCGACATCTTCGCGATCACGTCGCCCGGATAGTGCAGTTGCTTCAGGAACTCCATCGACGCCGTGACGATCACGGGCCCCTGCCCCTCGCCGTTGCCGCCCGCGATGCCGAGTTCCTCGAACCACGAGATCCGCGCCTGTTCCATGTAGCGGAAATAGACCGTGTTGTTCACGTGGCCGAACGCATCCATGTCGCCCCAGCGGATCGGCATCGACATTTCAAATACGGGGGAATATTCGCTCATTGCAGTCTTCTTTGTTGCTGAATGTCATCCACTCAGGCGAGGCCGAAGCCATCGTCGGCGGAGATAATCGAGCCATTGATGAACTGCGACTCGTCGGCCGCGAGCAGCAACAACAGCCCGTCGAGATCCTGAGGCTTGCCGACGCGCCGGCGCGGCAGCATCGACTGCAGCTTCTGGCCCTGCTCGGTTTCCCACAGGTAATGATTGATTTCGGTATCGATATAGCCCGGGCAGATCGCGTTGACGTTGATACCGTGGCGGCCCCATTCGAGCGCCATCGCGCGCGTCATCTGCACGACCGCCGACTTGCTCATCGCATACAGGCCGATCTGCGGAAACACGCGCAGCCCCGCCACCGACGCGATGTTGATGATCCGGTAAGGCGGTTTGCCGTTGCCGTTCGCGCGCATGATCATCCGCTTCGCGACTTCCTGCGCGACGAAAAACGCGCCGCGCGTATTGGTGTCGAACACGAACTCGAAATCGGACGGCGTGACGTCGACGAGCTTCTGCATCGTCGAGACGCCCGAATTGTTCACGAGGATGTCGATCGTGCCGGCTTCCGTCTCCGCGTGCGCGATGGCCGCCTTGATGCTCTGCACGTCGGTGACGTCGAGCGACACCACGTGCGCGGCACCGCCCGCCGCCTCGATCTCCGCGCGCAGTTCCTTCAGGCGCTCGACGCGGCGGCTCGCGAGCACGACCTTCGCGCCGGCCTGCGACAGCACCTGCGCAAAGCGTTGCCCGAGGCCGCTCGATGCGCCCGTGACCAACGCGACCTTGCCTTCCAGATTGATCGATCGACCCATTGCACATCCCCTTTCGATGTCGTTTCGCCGCCGCGGGCGCCCTGTCCCACGCAGCATAACCCTAGCACATAAAATAGAACGATCGTGCTAATGTATCCGCATGCTGTTGCGGCAAGCGTTTCGTTTCGCAGACAATACGCTCCCGAATAAAAGCATTCTAACGGTTAGAGGAACGCCAATGACCCCCGCAAGCCTCATCGAGCA
>NZ_CAJPHM010000028.1:0-89017 GCF_905339955.1 Burkholderia sp. BCC1996 | reverse complement strand
GCTGCAGAAATGCGCGCGCAATGGCGAAGTGCAACGTGGCTGGAGCTGGGGCGTCGATGGCATTAATTCATGTACCCACGGTGCTCGAACAACCCACCACTCTGCCCACCGAGATCTGCCTGGTACACCCTTCTCCAGATCACACCAATCCGCCATCTGTCAGCACCAGTCAATGTCGCGGGGCATGACGATGACGTCGTAATGGCCGACGAGGCGTGACGTTGGTTCGCAGTTACCTGGAAATGCCGCCTTGCAGCGGAATCCCCCGGCTTGGTCCACAGGTCCCTCAATGTGTCGCGTCGATACTGATCGTGCGCACCATTCGGCCAACGCGGCGCAATATCGTCATAAAAATCTATGCGCATAAAGTCCATTCGCGCGACATGCCCGACAGAGCGGACAATCAATCCTTCAGGGTAATATCGCCACTCGTCCCGATTACCGGCCTCGTCTGCACCTGCCGGAACTCGGCATCCTCGTATTCCGTCTCCTGTACCGTTCATGACTGACAGCCCTGCCCAAGGTGGTCGGACGACCGACTTCCTGCCGTACCTCGTCGCCGCAACGTTCTTCATGGAGTATCTCGACACGACCGTGATCGCGACCGCGTTGCCGCAGATGGCGCGCTCGTTCGGCGTCGGGCCGAACGCGTTGAGCCTCGGGATGACAGCCTACATGCTGGCGCTCGCGGTGTTCATCCCGATCAGCGGCTGGATCGCGGATCGCTATGGCTCGCGTACGGTGTTCGCCACTGCCATCTTCGTCTTTACCGGTGCGTCGGTGCTGTGCGGGCTGTCCGAGGGCGTGGTGACGTTCACGGCCGCGCGACTGCTGCAGGGGGTCGGCGGGGCGATGATGGTGCCGGTCGGACGGATGATCGTCGTGCGCAGCACCGAGAAGGCCAGGCTGATGCGTGCGATCGCGACGATTACGTGGCCGGGCATCGTCGCGCCGGTCGTCGGGCCGCCGATCGGTGGCTTCATCACGACCTACGCGTCATGGCGATGGATCTTCCTGTTGAATGTCCCGTTCGGCATCGCCGCGCTCGTCTGTACCTGGCTGATCGTCCGGAACACACGGGCCGATGAGCAACGGCCGCTTGACTGGGTCGGGTTCGTGCTGGCCGGCGGAGCGTTGACCTGTCTGCTGATCGGTACCGAAGCGGCCGGCCAGCAGGACGTCGACTTCGCGCGCGCGGGCATTCTGGTGGGGGCGAGCGTGCTGTTCGGCATCGCCGCGTGGATGCACGCGCAACGCTGCGCCCACCCGCTGCTCGATTTCACGACGCTGAAGGTGCCGACGTTCTCGGTGACGGTGATCACCGGCTCGATCACGCGGATGGCGATCAACGCCGTGCCATATCTGCTGCCGCTGCTGTTCCAGATCGGCTTCGGGCTGTCGCCGTTCCAGTCCGGCCTGCTGCTGCTCGCGAGCGCGCTCGGCAATCTCGGAATGAAGGCGGGAACGTCGTGGATCCTCGACCGCTTCGGTTTCCGGCGCGTTGCGCTCGTCGACGTGACGATCGTCGGCATCTTCACGATCGCGTGCGGCTGGCTGACCGCGTCGACGCCGCTGGCGATCACGCTGTTCGTCGTATTCGTCTACGGGCTCACGCGGTCGATGCAGTTCACGACGCTCGCGACGCTGGCGTATGCGGATATCCCGGCCCGGCAGACGAGCGCGGCCAGCACGCTGTGGAGCGCCGCGCAGCAGATGACGATCGGGATGGGGATCGCATTCGGTGCGTTGTCGCTGCGGCTCGCGGCGTTGGTACGTGGCGACGCGGCCGGCGTGCACTACGTACTCGACGATTTTCGCTGGGCGTTCGTTGCGGCGGGCGCGCTCGCGCTGCTGACGTTGCCGGGCTATGCGCGGCTGGCTTCCGATGCTGGCGACCGCCTGCGGGCAAATGTGGCCCGAGGGTAGGCCGGATCTCGCGTTGCCTTGGCGTCGCGACAGGTGAGGGCGGTGGCTTTTCGTCGCTCACCTGAAACATCGATCGTTCAAGGCGACGATGATCCGACGGGCGGCACAACCCGTTTTCCGTTACCGCGGGTGATGAGCGGACCGTACGGCGACGGCAGGGTGCAACGAGCCTCGAGCACCGACGTGCGGTGCCGGTTGCACGACCCTGTCCGCGTGCCGAATGGCGCGACAGCGTCATGTTCGTTCCGCGGGCCGTCACTGTGCGTCATGGAAGATGATGCCGACAGTGTGGCGGTGGCCGCTTCGAATTCTGCTCACACCATGGCGCAAGTTGACGCGGTAGACGCCGCGCGTTCCCTGCACGGGCCTGCCGTGCACGGCGAAGATCACCGCGTCGCCTTGCATGAGCGGCACCACTTCCGCGCGTGACTGCATGCGTGGCCGCTGTTCCGTCAGCACGAACTCGCCGCCCGTGAAATCCCGCCCGGGTGACGACAACAGGATCGCGACCTGGAGCGGAAAGACATGCTCGCCATACAGGTCTTGATGGAGACAGTTGTAGTCGTCCGGCCCGTATTGCAGGATCAGCGGCGTCGGGCGTGTCTGCCCCGCCGCGTGGCAGCGATCGAGGAAGGTCCGGTGCTCTTTCGGATAGCGGACGTCGATCCCGAGTGCCCGGTTCCAGCGATTCGCGATCGGCGCGAGATGCGGATAGAGCGTCGCACGCAACTCGGCGACGACCGCGGGCAGCGGGTACGCGAAGTATTTGTATTCGCCGCGCCCGAACCCGTGCCGTGCCATCACGACGCGTGAACGGTAGAGCGCATCCCGCGCATAGAGCGAGGCAAGCGCATCGCACTCGCTTGTGGAAATCAGACCCGGTACCCGCGCACATCCGTAGCGATCGAGCTCGACATCGACGGTCGACCAGTCGATTGCGTCGACGCGTTGCGCGATGTCCGGCGATTCGACGGCAGGTTGCAAATCGGCGATATTCACGGGCATCCCTCGGTTCGTCAGCAGTGTGGCGCCGTACGGTCGCGCGAAATACTCGCCAGCGTCGCGTGCACGGTTGAAGCCACGATGAAAGTCGATGAACTCAGTCTAGCGGCGTCCGCGTGCCGGCGCGCTCCAGATCTTGCGCTTCAATTCGGAAGGGGGAGGGAAAGGTTGGGAATGCGGCACGGGCACATCGGTTGCCGCGATGTGTCGGAGCGGAGAAGCGCAGAAGCGCAGAAGCAGAGAAGCGACTGCGGAACCTTCCACGGCAGGCGACCGGTTTTCACCGGCCACGCGCCGCTTCCCCGATCAAGCCACCGACCGGAACAACCAGTAGAGCCCGCCAGCCAGTACGATCGACGCGGGCAGCGTCAGCACCCACGCGAGCACGAGGCTGCGCACCGTGCTCCACTGCAACCCGGATCCGTTCGCCGCCATCGTGCCCGCGACACCCGACGACAGCACGTGCGTCGTCGACACGGGCAGCCCGTACACGTCGGCGGCGCCGATCGTCAGCATCGCGACGAGTTCGGCCGACGCGCCCTGCCCATACGTCAAATGCTGCTTGCCGATTTTCTCGCCGACGGTCACGACGATCCGTTTCCAGCCGACCATCGTGCCGAGGCCCAGTGCGATCGCGACAGCCACCTTCACCCAGGTCGGAATGAACTTGGTCGCGTGGTCGAGCTGCTTGCGATAGTTGTCGATCGCGAGCTTGTCGTCGGCGACGAACGCGGGCTGCCCCGACTTCTCGATCAGGCGAATGGCTTCGGACACCAGATACATCGTGTTGCGCACGTTGTCGACGTCGCGTTGCGGCACCGCCGCCATCGACCCCGACGCGCCGACCGCGTTCGCGAGCGACGCGGACAGCTGCTGCACGGCCGGCAGCACCGCGGGCGTCAGTTCACGATGCTGCACGTAGTGTTCGACGTCGGCACGCGGGTTCGCGGACGGCGCGACGCCGTTCGTGTACTTCCCGAACGTCGCGGCAGCCTGGTTCGCGACGGCGACGAAGGTCTGCGTTTCGGCCGGCGTGACGGCCTTGTTCAGCGCGTACGCGGTCGGCACCGTGCCGATCAGGATCAGCATGATGAGGCCCATCCCTTTCTGCCCGTCGTTCGACCCGTGCGCGAACGACACGCCCGTGCAGGTCAGGATCAGCAGGCAGCGAATCCAGAACGGCGGCGGCTGATCCTTCGGCGGCTCCTTGTACAACTCCGGAACCCGCACGAGCGCCTTCAGCACGAGCAGCAGCAGTGCCGCGCACAGGAAGCCGATGATCGGCGAGAACAGCAGCGACTTGCCGACGCCGAGCGCCTGGGCCCAGTCGACACCGCTCGTGCCCGAAGGCCCGTGCATCAGCTGGTTCATCAGACCGACGCCGATGATCGACCCGATCAGCGTATGCGAGCTCGACGACGGCAATCCGAAATACCAGGTCGCGAGGTTCCACACGATCGCGGCGATCAGCAGCGCGAACACCATCGCGAAGCCTGCGCCGCTGCCGACTTGCAGGATCAGCTCGACCGGCAGCAACTGCAGGATGCCGAACGCGACGGCGCCGCTCGAGACCAGCACGCCGAGGAAGTTCCACATGCCGGACCAGATCACCGCGACGTTCGGCGTCAGCGAGTGCGTATAGATCACGGTGGCGACCGCGTTGGCAGTGTCGTGGAAGCCGTTGACGAATTCGAAGCCGAGCGCGATCAGCAGCGCGGCGCCGAGCATCAGGTACGGAAACAGCGAGCCTTCGCGGACCGGCGACAGGTCGGCGATCAGGTGCGTGGCGATATAGAGGGCGCCGAACGCGAGCACCAGCAGAAAGACGGCATAGCCGACCTGCCTGGTGCGTTCGACGGAACCCGAATTGTTCGGTGCGGACGAAGCAGGTTGATTCATGGCGGCATCTCGTAAGGGAACCGCGTCCGATCCTAGCTTTCGCTACCAGTCAGTTTGATGACAGTCGGGACGTCGAATCATCGTCTTACGAATGTGTAAGGGGAGGGTGCCGTGACGTCGAATTGCGACATGTCATGCCGGCTCGCGTCGTCATCCATTTCGTGAACAGGCCCGCGCACCGGCATGCGGGCCGCGGGAAGCGCGCACGGCGCGAGCGCCGCTAGCGCAGCATGCGCGGCGCGCTCCATGTCGATTCACGCGCCAGCGCGACGAATGCGGCCAGGTAGTCGATCGACGCATCCGCCTCGCGGATGCCGAGGAAGATCTGTTTCGCGATCCCTTTCTTGCCGAGCTTGACCGGCACGACCGGCATCCGGTCCGCGTATTCGTCTGCAAGCCATCTTGGCAGCGCGGCCACGCCGCGCCCGCTCGCCACCATCTGCAGCATGATGTCGGTCGTCTCGATCGACTTGTGACGCCGCGGCACGATGCCGGCCGGCGTCAGGAACTGGTTGTAGATGTCGAGCCGGTCGGTCTCGACCGGGTAGGTGATCAGGATCTCGTCGGTCAGCTGCTCGGGCGTCACGTAGTCGGCGTTCGCGAAACGGTGCGCGTCCGCGACCACCAGCACCTGTTCGTAATCGAACACGGGATCGAAGCGCAGGCCCGGCTTGTTCAGCGGGTCGGGCGTCACGAGCACGTCGATGTCATGGCCGAACAGCGCTCCGATGCCGCCGAACTGGAAGCGCTGCTTCACGTCGACGTCGACGTCCGGCCAGCGCGACAGGTACGGCGACACGACCTTCAGCAGCCACTGGTAGCACGGATGGCACTCCATCCCGATGCGCAGCGTGCCGCGCTCGCCCTTCGCGTACTGCTTCATGCGCTCCTCGGCGAGCTCGAACTGCGGCAGCAGCCGGTTCGCCAGCTTCAGCAGATACTGCCCGCCCTGCGTGAGCCGCAGGCCGCGGCCTTCGCGGTCCCAGATCGGCGTGCCGAGTTGCTGCTCGATTTTCCGGACGGTATGGCTGAGCGCCGATTGCGTGAGATGCAGCGCGTTGGCTGCCGCGGTCAACGAGCCCTGGCGCTCGACTTCGCGGATCACGACGAGATGGAATCGTTCCAGCATGGGTATCGCTTGCCCGACAGATACATGAACAGATTTAATGGATGAATGAAATAATGCCATTTTATTTCATGGGATGAAATCCCTATGATGGCTGCCGGATCGACTATTTCTTCAGGACGGCAGCTTCATGGTTACGACCCACAACCTCGGTTTTCCGCGCATCGGCGCGAAGCGCGAACTCAAGTTCGGTCTCGAACGCTACTGGAAGGGCGAGTCGTCGCGCGACGCGCTGAAGGCGCTCGGCGCCGAACTTCGCCAGCGCCACTGGAACGACCAGCGCGACCTCGATCTCGTGCCGATCGGCGATTTCGCGTTCTACGACCAGGTGCTCGACATGAGCTTCACGCTCGGCAACCTGCCGAAACGCGTGCAGGACTTCCATGGCGATGCGCTCGACAACTATTTCCGCGTCGCGCGCGGCCGCTCGGCGCAGTCGGCGGAAGCACACGCGGCTTGCTGCGGCGGAGTCGCGGCCGGTGAAATGACGAAGTGGTTCGACACGAACTATCACTACATCGTCCCGGAATTCCATGCGGATACGAACTTCTCGCTCGATCCGTCGCGCCTGCTCCAGCAACTGGCGGAAGCGCAGGCGCAGGGCGTCGCCGCGAAGCCGGTGATCCTCGGCCCCGTCACGTATCTGTGGCTCGGCAAGGCGAAGGACGATTCCGATCGTCTCGCGCTGCTGCCGAAGCTGCTGCCGGTATATGGCGCGCTGCTCGACACGCTGACCGCGCAAGGCGTCGAATGGGTGCAGATCGACGAGCCGATCCTCGTGACCGAGCTCGACGCCGCATGGCGCCAGGCGCTGCGCACGGCATACGACGCGCTCGAGACGCGCCGCATCAAACTGCTGCTCGCGACGTATTTCGGCCAGCTTCAGGACAACCTGGCGCTCGCGGCCTCGCTGCCGGTCGACGGCCTGCATGTCGACGCGATCAACGCCCGCGACGAAATCGACGCACTCGTGCGCGAACTGCCGGGCGGGCGCGTGCTGTCGGTCGGCGCGATCAACGGACGCAACATCTGGAAGACGGACCTGAACGCGGCGCTCGACTGGCTCGAGCCGCTCGCGAAGCAACTGGGCGAGCGCCTGTGGCTCGCGCCGTCGTGCTCGCTGTTGCACGTGCCGGTCGATCTCGCGAGCGAGCAGACGCTCGACGAGGAGATCCGCTCGTGGCTCGCGTTCGCGCTGCAGAAGCTCGACGAACTGAAGCTGCTCGCGACCGCGCTGAACGAAGGCCGCGACGAGGTGGCCGACGCGCTCGCCGCGAACGCGGCCGCGATCGGCTCGCGCCGTCGCTCGCCGCGCGTGAACAACCCGGCGGTGAAGGCCGCGATCGCGCGCATCGACGCGCAGCTCGGCAACCGTGCGAGCCCGTACCCGCAGCGTGCGCCGAAGCAGTCGGCGCGCCTGAACCTGCCGGCCTTCCCGACGACGACGATCGGCTCGTTCCCGCAGACTGCCGAGATCCGCCAGGCGCGCAGCCGGTTCAAGGCCGGCGCGCTGGATGAAGCCGGCTACCGCGCGGCGATGCAGGCGGAAATCGCGCGCAGCGTGCGCGAACAGGAATCGCTCGAGCTCGACGTGCTCGTGCACGGCGAAGCCGAACGCAACGACATGGTCGAATACTTCGGCGAGCAGCTCGACGGCTACGCATTCAGCCAGTTCGGCTGGGTGCAGTCGTACGGTTCGCGCTGCGTGAAGCCGCCGATCCTGTTCGGCGACATCAGCCGCCCGAAGGCGATGACGGTCGAATGGATCACGTACGCGCAGTCGCTGACGAACAAGCCGATGAAGGGCATGCTGACCGGCCCGGTGACGATCCTGAACTGGTCGTTCGTGCGCGACGACCAGCCGCGTTCGGTGTCGTGCCATCAGCTCGCGCTCGCGATCCGCGACGAAGTGCTGGATCTCGAGCAGGCCGGCGTGCGCGTGATCCAGATCGACGAGGCCGCGCTGCGCGAAGGGCTGCCGCTGCGTCGCGCGCAATGGGGCGCGTACCTGAAGTGGGCGGTCGAGTCGTTCCGCATCGCCGCGAACGGTGTGCGGGACGATACGCAGATTCATACGCACATGTGCTATTCGGAGTTCAACGACATCATCGCGTCGATCGCCGACATGGATGCGGACGTGATCACGATCGAGACGTCGCGCTCGGACATGGAGCTGCTCGACGCGTTCGACAGCTTCAGGTATCCGAACGAGATCGGGCCGGGCGTGTACGACATCCATTCGCCGAACATCCCGACGCAGGATCACATCGTCGGCATGATGAAGAAGGCGGCGGAGCGGATTCCGGCGGAGCGCCTGTGGGTGAACCCGGACTGCGGGCTGAAGACGCGTCAGTGGGCGGAAGTGCTTCCGGCGCTGACGAACATGGTCGCTGCGGCGAAAGCGCTGCGCAGCCAGGTGCAATGACGCGCGAACGCTGCGCGCCGGCCGTCCCGATCGATGATCGGGCGGCAAACAAGCGGCCCGCATGTGCGGGCCGTTTGTCGTAGTGAATGTTCGGGGCGAGGCGGGGGTAGCGGCGTATCGCCCGACGCCCGATGCAAACGGGCAGGCGATGTCGCCTGCCCGTTTGCGTGAGCTTACGCGGTACGCGCACCGCGCGGCAGCGCTTCGTCCGCCCTGCCGGGCGCGCCGGCATCGTCGATGCTGACGCGGCGCGAGATCAGCCACACGCATACCGACGACAGCACGGCGGCGCTCGTGTACTGGATCGCGAGCGGCCACCATTGCGGCGCGGTGTTCTGCGCGATCAGCGTGGCGACGAGCGGCGTGAGACCGCCGGCGAGCGCGCCGCACACCTGGTACGCGATCGAGATCGCCGTATAGCGGATGCGCGCGATGAAGATGCCGCTGACGAAACCCGCGACCACCGAGTAGTAGCCCGATTCCGCGAGCGTCGCGAGGCCGACGCCGACCGTGATGGACAGCGGCGTGCCCAGGTGCACGAGCGGCAGCATCACGAACGGCACGATCGCGGCCCATGCGCCGGTGATCAGCAGCACGCGCGTCGTGCCGAAGCGCTGCGCGAGGAACGCGGCGGCGAGCTGCACGACGAACTGCAGCACCGCGACGATCGTCATGCAATGCAGCACCATCGACCGGTCGAGCGACAGGAACTGCGTCGCGTAGCTGATCATGAAGATGTTGCTGAAATACACGCCGGCGATCCCGTACACGTTCGCGCCGATCGCGAGCAGCAGCAGCGGCCAGTACTTGAGCGCTTCACGCAGCGGCTTTTGCGCGATGTTGCCGCTCTTCCTGACTTCCTCGAACTCGGGCGACTCGGACACGCTCGCGCGGATCACGAAGCCGACCGCCAGCAGCACGGCGCTCGCGAGGAACGGCACGCGCCAGCCCCAGCTCATCATGTCGTCCTTCGACAGCGTGCTGATCGCGCCGAACGCGAGCATCGACAGGATCAGGCCGCTCGCGCTGCCGAGCTGTGCGAACGACGCGAAGAACGTGCGCTTGCCTTCGGGCGCATGTTCGCCGGCGAGCAGCACCGCGCCGCCCCATTCGCCGCCGACCGCGATGCCTTGCAGCACGCGCATCAGCACCAGCAGGATCGGCGCGATCACACCGGCCTGCGCATGGGTCGGCAGCAGGCCGATCGCGACCGTCGACACGGCCATCAGCATCAGCGTCGCGAGCAGCGAGCGCTTGCGGCCGAAGCGGTCGCCGAGATAGCCGAACATCACACCGCCGAGCGGCCGCGCGAAGAAGCCGACCGCGAACGAGCCGAACGACGCGAGCAGGCTGACGAAACGGCTTTCACCGGGGAAGAACAGCGGCCCGAACACGATGGCGGCGGCGGTCGCGTAGCTATAGAAGTCGTACCACTCGATCGTGGTGCCGACGAACGAAGCGAGCGCCGCCCGCTTCGGTTGCTTGACGGATGTCCCCATCTGTTATGTGCTCCTCTGGAATTCTCTGATTTGGAATGGGTCGCGTGCCGGGATCAGTCGCGATAGGCGACGCCGGGCAGCACGCACAGCAACTCGTACGCGAGGTTCGCGCCGAGCAGGGCCGTGGTGCCGAACGGGTCGTACGGCGGCGCCACTTCGACGAGATCGCAGCCGACGATGTTCAGCCCCTTCGCGCCGCGGATGATCTCAAGCGCCTGCGGCACCGTGAGGCCCGCGATTTCCGGCGTGCCGGTGCCCGGCGCGTAGGCCGGGTCGATGCCGTCGATGTCGAAGCTGATGTAGACGGGCGTGTCGCCGATGCGCGCGCGCACTTCCTCCATCAGCGGCGCGAGCGACTTGTTCCAGCATTCCTCGGCCTGGACCACGCGGAAGCCCTGCTCGCGGCACCAGTCGAAATCCTCGGCCGCGTAGCCGGTGCCGCGCAGGCCGATCTGCGTGACCTTGTCGCCGTGCAGCAGGCCTTCCTCGACCGCGCGGCGGAACGGCGTGCCGTGCGCGATCTTTTCGCCCATCATCGTGTCGTTCACGTCGGCGTGTGCATCGACGTGGATCAATGCGACCTTGCCGTGCTTGCGGTGGATCGCGCGCAGGATCGGCAGCGCGATCGTATGGTCGCCGCCGAGCGTGACCGGCTTGCAGTCGTGCTCGAGAATCGCGTCGTATGCAGCCTCGATGCGCGCGATCGAATCGTGCAGGTTGTACGGGTTGATCGCGACGTCGCCGATATCGGCAACCTGCAGCGAATCGAAGGGCGCGGCGCGCGTGGCCATGTTGTACGGGCGCAGCAGCACGGATTCCGTGCGGATCTGGCGCGGGCCGAAGCGCGCGCCGGTGCGGTTGGAGGTGCCGAGGTCGAACGGCACGCCGACGAAACAGGCGTCGAGGCCGGCTGCGCTCGCCACGTGCGGCAGGCGCATCATCGTCGCGATGCCGCCGCTGCGCGGCATTTCATTGCCGCCGAGCGGCTGGAAATGGGTGTGGTCGTTCATGGGCTTGTCTCTTCCGATGTGGGGTTGCCGTATCATTCGACGCGGCCTGGCACATAGTTTTACGCGTCCGGCCGGAAAGAAGAATGCGAAGATATCGACGTAAACATCGATTTCCATCGATGTATGGAAGGGGAACAAAAGGGGAATAGCGTGCTGGGGAATCTGTCGACCCTCGATCTGCGGTTGATCCGCGTGTTTCTCGCGGTCACGGACGCGGGCGGCGTGTCGGCCGCGCAAGCGATCCTGAACGTCGGCCAGTCGACGATCAGCGCGCAGTTGTCGTCGCTCGAGACACGGCTCGGCTACCGGCTCTGCGAGCGCGGCCGCAGCGGCTTCCGGCTCACGCCGAAAGGCGAGCGGTTCCACGCGATGAGCCGCAAGCTGCTCGCCGCGCTCGACGAATTCGGGATCGCGGCGCGGCACATGGACCGCCAGCTGGTCGGCACGTTGCACATCGGCCTGATCGGCCATACGCCGGTCAGCCAGAACGCACGGATCGCCGAGGCGATCGCCGCGTTCCGCACGCGCGACGAGGCCGTGCGCTTCTCGATCTCGGTGCGCGCGCCGGGCGATCTCGAGGAAAAGCTGCTGAGCAACGAGATCCAGATCGCGGTCGGCTATTTCTGGCACCGCGTGCCGTCGCTGCACTACACGCCGCTGTTCATCGAGCGGCAGGTGGCGTACTGCGGGCGCGGCCATCCGCTGTTCGAACGCGCCGGCGCGCTGACGCCGGCCGACGTCGCGGGATTCGAATGGGCGTGGCGCTCGTATCCGCTGCCGGAGGCGCAGATGTCGACGACGCCCGATCGCGTGACGGCGACCGCCGACAACATGGAGGCCGTCGCGCTGCTGATCCTGTCAGGCCATCATCTCGGCTATCTGCCGCAGCACTTTGCGGCGCCGTATGTCGCGCAGGGGTTGCTTGCGCCGCTCAATCCGGACCAGCTGCACTACGACGTCACGTTCCACATGGTCGTGGCGCGCGACGGGCGCGGCGATCCGCTCGTCGAAGCGTTTCTCGAGGATCTCGAGCGCGCGCATCAATCGCCCGATGTCGTGTGAGGTCGCGTGAGGTCGCCTGAGGGCGGCAACGTGAACGAATGTCACGCCGGAGAGGGTCACTGCCGCGTCACGGCACCGGCAACCCCGCATCGTGCTTCACCTCGCGCAACGACAACGCCGATTCGATCGACGTGACGCCCGGCAGCATCCGCAGCGAGTCGCGCAGGAACGTGCCGTAGTCGTCGAGATCGCGCGCGACCACCTGCAGCAGGTAGTCGGCCGTGCCCGCGACGTTGTGGCACGCGAGGATCCGCTCGATGCCGAGCACTTCCCGTTCGAACCGGTCGGCGACCTTGCGGTCGTGCGTCGCGAACCGCACGAGCACGAATGCGACGACGCCGAAGCCGAGCGCCTGGCGCGACAGCTGCGCGCGGTAGCGCTCGATGTAGCCGTCGTTTTCGAGACGCTTCAGGCGCCGTGCGCACGGCGTCTCGGACAGGCCGACGGAATCGGCGAGACGCGCGATCGGCAGGCGGCCGTCGCGCTGCACCGCGGCGAGGATCGCGCGGTCGGTTTTGTCGAGTTCGGTCATGTTGGCGGAATCCTTGTCTGGATTCCGTGATTGTGGCGGATTCCGCTATGTAGCGCCAATTTCGAGCCAAAGATGGCCAATAAT
Organism: Burkholderia sp. BCC1996; assembly: GCF_905339955.1. Classification (NCBI taxonomy): domain Bacteria; kingdom Pseudomonadati; phylum Pseudomonadota; class Betaproteobacteria; order Burkholderiales; family Burkholderiaceae; genus Burkholderia; species Burkholderia sp. BCC1996. Next base: position 76,452 of record NZ_CAJPHM010000028.1, on the reverse strand, counting down.
CGCTCTCCCTTCAGCGGCAACATATCGTCACTGAAGAACGGGGGCAGACCATGATTTCCACGCATTTGCTGTTGATTTATCTCGCCGCGCTGGCGGCCATCTACGCGGTGCCCGGGCCCGACATGGCGCTCGTGCTGCAGACCAGCATCGGCCGCGGCGTGCGCCCGGGCATGGCGGCGGCGGCCGGCCTGTCGCTGTCGCGCACCGCGCACGTGACGCTGTCCGCCTGCGGCGTCGCGGCGCTGATCCGCAGCGCGCCGTGGCTGTACGAAGTGATCCGCTACGGCGGCGCGCTTTATCTCGCTTACGTCGCGATCCAGGTGTTCCGCTCGCCGGTGTTCGCGCTGGGCGACGGCGATGCGGCGGCGCCGGGCGAACTGCGGCAGTCGTTCTTCAAGGGGCTGCTGACGAACCTGCTGAATCCGAAGGCACTGCTGTTCTGCTCGGTGCTGCTGCCGCAGTTCGTGCGCCCCGAGGCAGGGCCCGTCGTGTGGCAGATGTTCGAGCTCGGCGCGCTGCTCGTCGCGGCCGGCGTGTGTTTCGACCTCGCATGCGTGTTCGGCGCGTCGCGCATCGCGGCGTGGATGCGCGCGCATCCGCTTGCGCAGACGGTCCAGCGCTGGACGTTTTCCGCGGCGCTGATCGGGTTCGCGTTGCGCCTGTCGATGGATTGAGCCGCTGCATTGCATCACGGCCGCGCAGTCGACTTGCCGCGCGGCCGCGACGCGCTGCCGAACGCGGGCCTGCGCGCCATGCCGGGCTTCGCGCGCATGCCTTGGGGCGGAAGGGCGTGCGCGTAAATCGTCTGACTGATCTAAACTCCCTCTAACTTCGCGCTTTCGCGAACCGACTGACCGAACGGAACCGACTTCCGCCGGCTATGTCCGATTTCCTGGCTGTTCCGTGCAACGCGGTACCAAGGAGGGTCTGAACATGGCAAGGCATCTTCACGCCGACCGTGAACCCCGGATCGTCGCCGAGTCGAAGTGTCTCGGCCCGTGCGATCCGGCAGAACGTATCCACGTCACGATCATGTTGCGGCGGCAGGAAGAAGGGCAACTCGACACGTTGGTCCAGCAGCTCGCCACCGGCGACGCACAGGCGAAACCGCTGTCGCGCGAAGCGTTCGCGCAGCGTTTCTCCGCCAATCCCGACGACATTCGCAAGACCGAGGACTTCGCGCGCCGTCACCAACTCACGGTCGATCGCGTCGATCCGGTCGAAAGCGTCGTCGTGCTGTCCGGCTCGATCCAGCAGTTCGAAGCGGCATTCAGCGTGAAGCTCGAGCGTTTCGAGCATCGTTCGATCGGCCAGTACCGCGGCCGCTCGGGCCCGATCGCGCTGCCGGACGAGCTCGGCGATGCCGTCACGGCCGTGCTCGGCCTCGACAGCCGTCCGCAGGCGCGGCCGCACTTCCGGCTGCGTCCGCCGTTCCAGCCCGCGCGCGGCGCGCCCGCCGTCACGTTCACGCCGATCCAGCTCGCGTCGCTGTACGGCTTTCCGGCCGGCGACGGTGCAGGGCAATGCATCGCGATCGTCGAACTCGGCGGCGGCTATCGCGCGGCCGATATCCAGCAGTATTTCCGCGGGCTCGGCATCAAGACGCCGCCGACGCTCGTCGACGTGAACGTCGGCACCGGCCGCAATGCGCCGACCGGCGAGGCGAACGGCCCGGACGGCGAAGTCGCGCTCGACCTCGAGATCGCCGGTGCGATCGCGCCCGCCGCGAAGCTCGCCGTCTATTTCGCGCCGAACAGCGACGCGGGCTTCATCCAGGCCGTCAACGCGGCCGTCACCGACAAGACCAACCGGCCGTCGGTGATCTCGATCAGCTGGGGCGGGCCGGAAGCGATCTGGCAGGCGCAGTCGGCGCATGCGTTCAATCGCGTGCTGCAGGCGGCCGCCGCGCAGGGGATCACGGTGTGCGCGGCGTCGGGCGACAGCGGCTCGGGCGACGGGCTGCAGGACGGCACGGATCACGTCGACTTTCCGGCGTCGAGTCCGTACGTGCTCGGCTGCGGCGGCACGCAGCTCGATGCGCTGCCGGGGCAGGGCATTCGCAGCGAAGTCGCGTGGAACGACGAGGCGGCCGGCGGCGGCGCGGGCGGCGGCGGTGTCAGCACGCTGTTCGACCTGCCGGCATGGCAGCAGGGATTGACCGTCACGCTCGCCGACGGCAGCACCACGCCGCTCACGAAGCGCGGCGTGCCGGACGTTGCCGCCGATGCATCGCCGCAGACGGGCTACGAGGTGTCGGTCGCCGGCACGGTCGCGGTGATGGGCGGCACGAGCGCGGTCGCGCCGTTGTGGGCCGCGCTGATCGCGCGGATCAACGCGGCGGCGAGTGCGGCGGCCGGTGCGGCGGCGAGTGCATCGGCCGGCTGGATCAACCCGGCGCTGTACAAGAATCCCGGCGCGTTGCGCGACATCACGAAAGGCTCGAACGGCACGTATGCCGCCGCGTCCGGCTGGGATGCGTGCACGGGCCTCGGCAGCCCCGACGGCGCGAAACTCGCGGCGATCCTCGCGCGCAAGCCGTCGAGCTGACGCGCCGGCACCGGCCTTTCCACGCGACGCGGGTTTCCTGCCCGCGTCTTTTTTCACCTCGAGGAGCAGCACGATGGGCATCGATTCCGCATCTTCCGGCGGCATGTATCCGCTGCATCACGGCGACCACAATTCGCATGGCGTGCCGCCGACCATCAGTCCGGTCGCGCTGAGCCACGGCCGCGACCAGCCGTTCTTCGATCCGGTCGCGTACGGCAACGGTCCCGACGACTCGGTGACCGACACGACCGAAGCGGCCGCGATCACGCATCACACGATCCTGATCGACGGCAAGCGCATCGCGTACACGGCGACGGCCGGCCACCTCGTGACGGTCGACCCGAGCAGCTCGCTGCCGGCCGCGAAGCTCTTCTACGTCGCGTTCACGGCCGACGGCGCGAAGGAGGAAACGCGGCCCGTCACGTTCTTCTACAACGGCGGGCCCGGGTCGTCGTCGGTGTTCGTGCTGCTCGGCTCGTTCGCGCCGAAGCGCATCAGGACGTCGATGCCGGGGTTCACGCCGCCCGCGCCGTATCAGATGGAAGACAATCCGGACAGCATGATCGACCACAGCGACCTGGTGTTCATCAACCCGGTCGGCACCGGTTATTCGGCGGCCGTCGCGCCGAACAAGAACCGCGATTTCTGGGGCGTCGACCAGGATGCGGATTCGCTGAAGCAGTTCATCAAGCGCTACCTGACGAAGAACAACCGCTGGAATTCGCCGAAGTACCTGTTCGGCGAGTCGTACGGCACCGCGCGCAGCTGCGTGCTCGCGTACAAGCTGCACGAGGACGGCGTGGACCTGAACGGCGTCACGCTGCAGTCGTCGATCCTCGACTACCGGCAGGCCGGCAACCCGGTCGGCGCGCTGCCGACCGCGGCAGCCGACGCGTGGTATCACAAGAAGCTCGGCGTCACGCCCGCGCCGACCGATCTCGGCGCATTCGTCGAGGAAGTCGCGCAATTCGCGCGTACCGACTACCTGAAGGCGCTGCGCACGGTTCCGCATGCGGACCCGGCCGCCGTGCAGAAGCTGTCGCGATACACGGGTATCGATACCGCGACGCTGCAGTCGTGGAGCCTCGACATCGCGGGCTACGACACGCGCGGCAATTCGCTGTTCCTGACGACGCTGCTGCACGCGCAGGGGCTCGCGCTCGGGTCGTACGACGGCCGCGTGACCGGGATCTCGTCGGGCATCGCCGGCAAGATCGATCCGAACTCCGGCGGCAACGATCCGACGATGACGGCCGTGACGGGCGTCTACACGGCGATGTGGAACAGCTACCTGAACGAGCAGCTGAAGTTCACGTCGAATTCCGCGTTCACGGACCTGAACGACCAGGCGTTCCGGAACTGGGACTTCAGCCACATCGACCCGACCGGTGCGCAGCAGGGCATCGATGCGCAGGGGAACCTGATCCTCTACACGGCGGGCGATCTCGCCGCGGTGATGGCGCTGAACGTCGACCTGAAGGTGCTGTCGGCGAACGGCCTCTACGATTTCGTCACGCCGTTCTACCAGACCGTGATCGACCTGCAGCAGATGCCGCTCGAGGATCAGAAGGTGCGGCAGAACCTGTCCGCGCGTTTCTATCCGTCCGGGCACATGGTGTATCTCGACGGCGGCTCGCGCACCGCGCTCAAGCGCGATCTCGCGACGATGTACGACGCGACGGTCAGCGATACGGGCGCGCGGATGCGGATTCGCGCGCTGCAGGCGAAGAAGGCGGGCGGGCACGCGTAGCGCTGCCCGTCGCGCAGGCGCCGCGCGTCACCGCCAGGGTTCGCGCGGCGCGGTGTTGCGGCTGAACGAGCCGGCTTACGCGGCCGGCCAGTCGAACGGCGTGTACGGCAGCGCGCGCTTGTGGCGCGAACCGTCGTAGAAGCGCAGCACCGTTTCGTACACGTTGTCGGCGACGGGTTTGCCTTCGAGGAAATCGTCGATTTCGTCGTAGGTGACGCCGTAGGCGTGCTCGTCGGGGCGCAGCGGACGCAGTTCCTCGAGGTCGGCCGTCGGCACCTTCATCACGATCAGTTCATCGCCGCCGAGCGCGCGGGCGACCGCACGCACGCGGCGCTTGCTCAGGCCGGCGAGCGGCAGCACGTCCGCGCCGCCGTCGCCGAATTTCGTGAAGAAGCCCATCAGCGATTCGGCCGCGTGGTCGGTGCCGATCACGATGCCGCGCCGCGCGCCGGCCACCGCGTACTGCGCGATCATGCGCTCGCGCGCCTTGATGTTGCCGTGCACGAAGTCCTGCTGGGCCGGGTTTTCGAATGCGTGGCCGGACGCGACGAGCGATGCGAGCATCGCGTCGGCGGCGGGCTTGACGTCGACCGTGAACGTTTCGTCCGCGCGCACGAACGCGAGCGCGCGTTGCGCATCGGCTTCGTCGTTCTGCACGCCGTTCGGCAAGCGCATCGCGATGAAGCGGGCGTCGTAGCCGCCGGCGCGCAGCTGTTCGACCGCCAGCTGCGCGAGCCGTCCGGCCGTCGACGAATCGACGCCGCCGCTGATGCCGAGCACGTAGGTCCGCAGGCCGGTCGAACGAAGGTACTGCGCGAGGAAATCGACGCGGCGCGTAATCTCGGCGTCGACGTCGAAATGCGCGGCGACGTTCAGTTCGGCAATGATCGCGCGTTGGCGGCTGGCGTAATCGGCGGATGTCATGAAGGTGGTTCCGGAACGAAATGCAAGGCGCCCATCATAAGCGCAATCGCGGCCCGGCGCCGCGCCGGGCATGCGATCCGGCGGCCGCGCGTTGCATCGGCGAGACGCGATGCAACGTCATGGTGCGGCGCGCGGGGCGGCGTCCCCCGGCGTGTGCGCGGATGCTTCGTTTCGAGGCATGGCCGGGCGCGCGACGACGAACCACGGGGCGCGGCGCCCGGCGGCGGCGCGACGCCGCGCATGGCGGGGCGCGGTGACGAACCCGCGCGCTCGCCCGCGTCAGCGCCGCGCGAGCACGACGCCCGCCAGTGCGAGCGCGAAGCCGGCGAGCTGGACGGTCGCGAGCGTTTCGCCGAACAGCAGGTAGCCCTGCAGCGCGGCGAGCGGCGGCGCGAGGAACAGCAACGACGTCGCGCGCGCGGCATTGCCCCGCCGCAGCATCCACATCAGCATCGTGACCGCGCCGCCGGACAGGAACACGACGCCCCACACGAGCGAGATCCACAGCGCCGGTGCGCCGATCCAGCGCGTTTCGTGCAGCAGCACGACGAAGACGGCCGCGACGATCGCCGCGCCGAGGTTCTGCACGGCGACGGCCGTACGCAGGTCGTTCTGCGCGAGCTTGCCCTTCTGGTACAGCGAGCCCGCGGTGATCGAGCCGACCGACAGGATCGACACGGTCACGACGAACCACGCGGGCGCGGCGCCCGCCAGCGGCGCGACGCCGCCCGCGACCTTCGGTGCGAGGACGAGCGCGACGCCGGCGAGCCCGAGCGCCATCCCGAGCCAGCCGCGCGCGGGCAGCCGCTCGTTGAACAGCGGCACCGCGAGCACGGCGGTGGCGAGCGGCTGCAATGCGCCGAGCAGCGCCATCACGCCGGCGTTCAGCCCTTGCGCGACGGCCCAGTAGCTGGCGCCGAGATAGACGCCCTGCAGCAGCGCGCCCGCGATCAGGTGGCGCGGCCATTCGCGGCGCGCCGGCCACGGCGCGCGCGCGGCGAGCGCCACCGCGCCGAACAGCACGGCCGTGCCGGCGAAACGCGCGAGCAGGAACAGGTTCGGGTCGGCGTAGGGCTTGATTGCCCGGGCGACGATGAAGCCGGTGGACCACAGCGCGACGAAAGCCGCGGCGACGAGCGAGTTAAACATGCGTGGCGGGCCGCGATACGGCCGGACGAATCGTGAGCCGGCCAGTATCGGATGAAGCGGGGCGGCCGTCTTGTCGGATTCTGCAGTCGCGCGTGGCGCGTGCGGAACACATGCAGCAGCGGTGCGCGGCACGTCGGCCGCGGGCGTGATCCGCGACGAGCGCGGCAGCACGCCGGGCTGTCCGGTTAGCGGCCGTCCGGGCGCAGGCGCCGCGGCATAAAAGCGCGCCGTGGCGCGCGCAGAGGAACGGGGATCAGTCGAGCGAGAACGTGTCGAGCGGCTGGTTCGCGCGCGCATCGGTCGCGAAGCGTGCGGCGAGCTGTTCGTACAGCCGGCGGGCCTCGTCGAGCGTCAGGTCGATCCAGTACGGATCGCCGGCCCCGTCGTTGAGCCGTTCCGGCGAAAACTGGATTTCGAGCACACTGCCTTTGCGGTACATGACGCAAGCCCCTTGATGGTCTGTCGTTCGGCGAAACGCAGAGTGTAGCAACCGCTTGCCACGCCGATTCGCGCGCATCGGGCAATACAGAATTTCGCTTTCGTGAAACGTGGCCGCGGCCGGACGCGCTGCCGTCAAATGGCGGTCAAACGGCCGTAATACAATGGTCGGCCTACCCATTACCAGTCGCCTCGGGCGCATTGCGATGCTGGCGGAACAACGTCATCAATACATTCTGTCGGAGCTCGGACGATCGGGCGCGCTGTCGGTCGCCGAGCTCGTGCGCTCGCTCGACGTGTCGCGCGAGACGGTACGGCGCGACCTGAACGCGCTCGCGGCGCGCGGCCTGCTCGTGATGACGCACGGCGGCGCGCTGGCGGCGGATCGCCGCGAGCCGAGCCTGTCCGAGCGTGAGGCGGCGAATGCCGAAGCGAAGCGCACGATCGGGCGACGCGCGGCCGAATTCGTGCCCGACGACGCCTCGGTGCTGATCGACTCGGGCAGCACGCCGCATGCGGTCGCGCTCGCGCTGACCGACCGGCACCGGCTGTCGATCTACACGAACGACTGGCGCACCGCGTTCGTGCTCGCGCGGCGCAACGGCAATCGCGTGACGCTGCTCGGCGGCGAACTGTCCGACGACGAGGATGCGACGTTCGGGCTCGATACGATCCAGCAGCTCGCGCAATACCATGTCGATTTCGCGTTCGTCGGCGCGGGCGGCATCACGGCCGATGGCGACTGCACCGACTACTCGCGGCTCGCCGCCGAAGTGCGCAGCCGGATGATCGCGGCGGCCGGCACCGCGATCATCGTCGCCGACCATTCGAAGTTCGGCCGCGTGACGCCGGTGCGGATCAACGGCGCCTCGGCCGCGCGCTATCTCGTCACCGAACGCACGCCGGACAAGGCCGTGCGCCGCGCGCTGACCGCGCGCGGCATCGAGCTGCTCGTGTGCGACTGACGCGGCTCCGACATACAAGGTTCATCGAACGGTCATCGCACGGGAAGATGCGCGTTCGACACTGACTCATTCCTTTCGACTGGCCGCCGCGGCAGGAGCAAAGAATGACCGTCAGCGTACGCAGCTATCTTTCCCCGACCCTGGTTCTCCTCGCTTTCGACTGGCCCGACGCGGCCTCGCGCACCGACTTCCTCGGCTTCGCGATCCGGCGCACGCCGGGCTTCTGGTCGGCCGACGGCAAGACGCGCGCGCCGAACAGCTGGCTGCCGAACCGGCTCACGTTCGACGGCCCGGCCGCCGGCACGCAGGGTGACGCGCCGACCGACCAGGCGCCGATCCAGAAATTCATGTGGTGGGACGCGCGCATCGATCCGCAGGATCGCGATGCGTCGTTCCGCTATGACGTCTATCCGGTCGTCGGCACGCCGGAGAACCTGAAGGTGCTCGATGCGCAGGCCGGCGTGTGCGATGTCGTGCTGCCCGCGCACATCGTGGACGGCGTCGGCACGTGGTTCAATCGCGCGGTGGTCAGTTCGCAGACGTTCGCGAAGCAGGTCGCGGCGCTGGGTCTCGCGCCGAATGCGGCGCCGAGCGCGGACCAGGCATTGAAGCTGCGCACGTGGCTCGCGAACGACATGGAACAGGTATTCGCGGAGATGCTCGACCCCGCGTCGCGCGCGGTCTCGGCCGTCTATCATCTGACGGACACGCTGTGGGCGTTGCCCGCATTCGAGGCGTTCGGACGGCAGCACGGCGAAGCGTCGCTCGCGATCGTCTACGACGCGCACGTGACCGCACGCAAGGCCAAGCCGCCGCTGCCGTCGCCGAACCAGCCGGCCGTCGACGCGCTGCAGGGCCTCGCGACGCGCGCGCCGCGCGACAGGACGCACATCATGCACGACAAGTTCATCGTGACCGACGCACCGGCGAACGGGACGACTGCGCCGACGCCGGCGCGCGTGCTGACCGGTTCCGCGAACTTCACGACCGAAGGGCTGACGGAGCAGGCGAACGTGCTGCACGCATTCGATTCGCCGGCGCTCGCGGCGCTGTACAACGCGCGTGCGCAGGCGCTGGCCGCGAATCCGCCGATCGCGGAGACGGCGAGGTTGTCGCCGGGCTGGTCCGAACCGCTGACGATCGGCAGCGCGCAGGTGCGCGTCGCGTTTTCGCCGGAGCCGGCGGGGCAGCGCACCGAGATCGATACGATCGTCGCCGCGATCGCGGCCGCGCAGCATTCGGTGTCGTTCTGCCTGTTCATGCCGACCGACGCGGCGCTGCGCGACGCATGCTTTGCCGCCGGCGACCGCGGCCTGATGATGTTCGGCCTGGTGAACCGCATCAACGCCGGCAGCGCGACGCAGGCCGATGCCGCGCAGCACGACGGCCGGCCGCTCGATGCGGCGACGCTCGCGAACCTCGAGCTTTACCATCGCCGGCGCGATCATCGCGACGTGATCGACGCCGCGTATTTTTCACCGGCGACGGTGCCGCAGGGTTTCGAGCCGGAACTGCGCCTCTTTCCGGGCGAGCCGGCGCCGGCCTATCCGCCGGTCGTGATCCACCACAAGTTCATCGTGATCGATGCGGAAGGCGCGAACCCGATCGTCTATACGGGTTCGGCGAACATGAGCCGCAATTCCGAGCAGTACAACGACGAGAACCTGCTGGAGATTCGCGACGCGCGGATCGCGGCGATCTATCTCGCGGAATTCCTGCGGCTCTACGAGCACTATCGCGCACGGGCGCTGTCGATCGAGTCGCAACGGCAGGGCGCCGGTGCGCATCGGCACCTCGCGCTCGCGCCGGATTCGAGCTGGGCGAAGAAGTATTACGTGGCGGGCAGCCCGGAAGAGAAGGCGCGGATCGCATTGGCGTCGGCGCCGACGGACTGGCACGAGGCGGACGTTCGGCCTGAGGCGGCCTGAGCGGCGCGAGCGGCTTGAAGGGACCCGCCGCGTGAATCCGGCTCATGCCGGTTGCACGCGTCGTAGGGCCAGTCGGGAAGGGCCGGGCGGCGGGTTCGGTGCTCGCCGCCGGCCTTCGGATGAAACCGCGCGATGCGCTTACGCGGCGACGTAGCGCAGCACGGAATCGGCGATCGTCTCGCGATGCCGCGCGCGCAGCCGCGGTGCCGACGGATCGCGGCCGAACGCGGCGCCGAACGTATAGCGGTTCGACACGCGGTGAAAGCAGAACGAGCTGATCAGCAGATGCAGGTCGAACGCGTCGATGTCCTTGCGGAACGCGCCGCTCGCCGCGCCGCGCTCGAGCAGTTCCTCGAGCGTCTTGATGATGCTGACGTTGCGGTTCTTGAACGACTTCAGCTGTTCGAGATACTTCGCGCCGTGGATGTTCTCGATCGACACGAGGCGGACGAAGTCGCGATGCTTGTCGTGATAGTCGAACGTGAATTCGACGAGCCGGCGCATGCCTTCGCGCGGCTCCATGTCGCCGACGTGCAGTTCCTGCTCGAGCGCGCGGATGTCGCCGTACACCTTCTCCAGCACGGCCTCGTACAGGCCTTCCTTGCTTTCGAAGTAGTAGTAGAGCATCCGCTTCGTCGTGTTGGTACGCTCGGCGATCGCGTCGACGCGCGCGCCGGCGAGGCCCATCGCGGAAAACTCCTGCGTGGCGACGTCGAGGATGTTGCGCTTGGTTTGCTCGGGATCGTATTTGCGCCGCGCATCGGTCGCAAGCGCGCGGCTTTCGGACGTGGCGGCCTTGCTTCCAGCTTTCATGTGACTTTGTTGTGGGTTCGCGGCGGCATGAAGAAATCATTCTAGCATGCGGGAAATCGCCGCCCGGCCGACCTTCTGCTCTAATCGGCCGCGCGGTTTCGGCGGCCGTCGCCGCTCAGCGCCGGCACGACGCGAGCGCGTCGCGGGCCTGGTACGCGGTGTACGTGAGCTGCGCGGCCGCGAGGCCGGCGAGACCGAACGTGCGCGTCAGCCCGAACGCGGCGAAGCCTTCCGGCACCGGCCGCTCCCCGGCCAGCGCGGCGGCGAGCGCTTCGCCGGCGACGGTGGTGGGCGCCATCCCGTGACCGCCGAATGCGATCGCGTGCCACACGCCGTCCGCATCGCGGCCGATCTGCGGCATCTTGTGCCGCGCGTAGCTCATCAGCCCGCCCCATGCGTACTCGACCTTCACGCCGTCGAGCTGCGGATACACGCGCAGCAGGTCGCGTCGCAGCAGCCGCGCGATCGCGTCGGGGCCGCGGTCGAGCACCGAGATCCGGCCGCCCCACAGAATCCGCGTGTCCTTCAGCGGCCGGTAGTAGTCGAACGCGAAACGCGTGTCGTAGATCGCGTAAGGTGCGTCGATCGCTTCCGGCAGCCGCGTGCCGAGCGGCTCGGTCGCGATCACGTAGGTCGCGATCGGCAGCACCGCGCGCTCGATGCGCGGCGACACGCCGCGCGCGTAGCCGCCGCCGGCGAACACGACGTCCTTCGCGCGCACCGTGCCCTGCGCCGTGCGCACGACGTAGCGGGCGCCCTCGCGCGCGATGCCGAGCGCGGCCGAGCGTTCGTACACGCGTGCGCCGCCGCGCGAGGCGGCCGCCGCGACGCCGAGCACGTACTTGAGCGGATGGAAGTGGAACGCGTTCGGCTCGAACAGGCCGCCGTAATAGCGCTGGGTCTTCAGCCGCGCGCGCAGCGCGTCGGTCGCGACCGGTTCCCAGTCGACGTCGAATTCCTGCTTCATCAGCGTGCGCACGCCGTCGAGCCGCGACGGATCGTCGAACCAGTTGGCGAGCATCACGCCCTCGTCGACGATGTCGCAGTCGATGCCGTAGCGGGCAATCCGCGCGCGGATCAGGTCGACCGCATCGACGGTGAGCCGGTACAGGCGGCGGCCTTCGTCGCGGCCGAGCGTGCGCAGCAGGTCCGCGTTGTCGAGGCTGTAGCCGCCGAACACGAAGCCGCCGTTGCGCCCGGACGCGCCGAAGCCGACCCGTTCGCCGTCGAGCACGACGACCTCCCGCACGCCGCGCTCGACGAGGCCGAGCGCCGTGCACAGGCCGGCGAGGCCGCCGCCGACGATACAGACCTGCGTGTCGATCGTGCCGCTCAGTTGCGGGTAGGGCTGGCGGGTAGCGGTGGCTTCGTAGAAGTTCTGCATGCGTTTTCGATGACTCGTGACGACGGAAAAACGGACGGCGCGCGTCGATCTTGCCTGAACGCGCGCGCCGCGTCGAATGGGGTGTTCAGCGCGCCGGCCGCCGCGGTCGGGCGGCGGCCGGTGCGCGACCGGGCATCACGCGCCCGGCGTCGGGTTGACCGGAGCGGCGACGTAGGCCGGATAGCCGGCGTCGGTCTTGACCGTGGCGTCGGGCGCCGCGTTGCGCTCGATCCACGGCGCGATTTCCATGTCCTCGTAGCGGACGAGGCGGCATTTGCGCACCAGCGCGTAGCCGAGCCAGATCGCGAGGAAGAACGGCAGGCCGATGTAGGTCGCGGCGATGCCGGCCCAGTCGATCCTGTCGGCGAGGAACGCCTGGTAGTCCTGGCCGAGCGCGACGATCGCGCACAGCGCGAACGCGAACAGCGGGCCGAACGGGAACCACTTCGACCGGTACGGCAGCTGGTCGAGCCGGTAGCCCTGCTTCAGGAAGCCTTTGCGGAACCGGTAGTGGCTGACCGCGATGCCGAGCCACGTGATGAAGCCGGCCATGCCCGACGTGTTCAGCAGCCACAGGTAGACGGTCTTATCGCCATACAGCGACGTGAGGAAGCACAGCGCGCCGACGGCGGTCGTCGCGTACAGCGCGTTGCGCGGCACGCCGCCCGGCGACAGCTTCGCGAACAGCTTCGGCGCGCGGCCTTCGACCGCGAGGTTGTAGAGCATCCGCGTCGACGCGTACATGCCCGAGTTGCCGGCCGACAGCACGGCCGTCAGGATCACCGCGTTCATCACGCCGGCCGCGAACGCGAGGCCCGCGTGGCGAAACACGAGCGTGAACGGGCTCACGCCGACGTCGGTCACGTCGCTCTTCAGCAGGCTCGGGTCGGTGTACGGAATCAGCACGCCGATCACGAAGATCGCGAACACGTAGAACAGCAGGATGCGCCAGAAGATCTGGCTGACCGCGCGCGGGATCGTCGTGCGCGGGTTCTCCGATTCGCCGGCCGCGACGCCGATCATTTCGGTGCCCTGGAACGAGAAGCCCGCGATCATCGCGACGCCGAGCATCGTGGCCCAGCCGCCCGCGAACGGCGCGTCGCCGATCGTGAAGTTGCCCCAGCCCGCGCTCGGGCCGCCCTGCATGATCCCGAAGATCATCAGCAGGCCGACGCCGACGAACGCGAGCACCGTCAGCACCTTGATCAGCGCGAACCAGTATTCGGCTTCCCCGAAGCCGCGCACCGACAGCGCGTTGAGCGCGAAGATCAAGGTGAGGAAGATCGCGCTCCACCAGACCCCCGGTACGTGCGGGAACCAGTAGTGCATCACGAGCTGCGCGGCGACGAGTTCCACCGCGAGCGTCACGGCCCAGCTGTACCAGTAGTTCCAGCCGAGTGCGAAGCCGAAGCCTTCGTCGACGAATTTCGCGCCGTAGGTCGCGAACGAGCCCGACACCGGCATGAACGCGGCCATTTCGCCGAGGCTCGTCATCAGGAAATAGACCATCAGGCCGATCAGCATGTACGCGACCAGCGCGCCGCCGGGGCCGGCCTGCGAGATCGACGCGCCGGACGCGACGAACAGGCCGGTGCCGATCGAGCCGCCGATCGCGATCATCCGCAGATGGCGCGCCTGCAGGCTGCGGTGGAGGGACGGCTGCGCGGGCGGCGAGCCGGACGGACGGGGCGAGTCGGGGCGGGCATCTGAATGCATGGCGGGTGCTGGGCGCTGTCTCCGGGATTGTTTTTTGGTTACGAAGGGCGGCGCGTTGCCGGCCGCCGGCCGGGCGGCGGCACTGCTTCGCGGGGCTGGTCCGGATCGACCGGGACCGCCGGGCCGCGACGCGTGTTGCCTTCGTCTGTCGTCGGCCGCCCGTTGGGCGGCCGTCGGCGCGCCGGGTGCGGTGCACCTCGACGCCGCCCCGATTGTGGGTGCCGGCCGCAAGCGCGGCAAACGATATTTCCGCACAGGGTGATGCAACTTTGTCATCAACTTGCCGCACATCGAAACCGCCGCGGCGGCCCGGCCATCGGCCTTGGATACGTCCCATGCCGGTGCCGAAACGGGCGGATTCGTCCCGCTGGGTTGTTGCGTTTTGGGAATGAAGTCGTGAGTTAATATCAATAGCGGCCGGACTTGTGGCCATCGACAATGTGTCTCATGGATCGTGCCTCGCGAGGCGGGGGCGCGCCGCCCGGCCGGGTTTCCGGCGGCGGCGCCGCGCGATGCGCCGTGCGGCGCACCGGGCCTGCCGAGCTGCGCATCCGCTTGCACAGGGCGCGCGAACGCGCTCCAATCGAATCACGCGGGCGGCGTCGCCGCCGCACCGATCAATCTGTCCCTGAAGAGGAAGTGATGCAATTCAACGACATTCTTGCTGCGCTCGACATCGATCTCGCCCAGTGGAAAGGCAATGCGCTGACCGCGCGTTCGCCGCTCGACGGCGCGACGCTCGCGACGCTGGCGGTCGACTCGCCCGCCGACGCCGAGCGCAAGATCGACGCCGCGCACGACGCATTCCTCAAGTGGCGCACGGTGCCGGCGCCGGTGCGCGGCGAGCTCGTGCGCGTGTTCGGCAACGTGCTGCGCGAGCACAAGGCCGAGCTCGGCCGCCTCGTCACGCTCGAGGCCGGCAAGATCACGTCGGAAGGCCTTGGCGAAGTGCAGGAAATGATCGACATCTGCGATTTCGCGGTCGGCCTGTCGCGCCAGCTTTACGGCCTGACGATCGCGTCCGAGCGCCCGGGCCACCGGATGATGGAAACGTGGCACCCGATCGGCGTGTGCGGCGTGATCTCGGCGTTCAACTTCCCGGTCGCGGTGTGGGCATGGAATGCGGCGCTCGCATTCGTGTGCGGCGATTCGGTCGTGTGGAAGCCGTCCGAGAAGACGCCGCTCACGGCAATCGCGTGCCACGTGCTGCTCCAGAAGGCGATCCGCGAATTCGACAAGACGCATCCGGGTGTCGCGCCGGCGGAGCTGAGCCAGCTGGTGCTCGGCATGCGCGATGTCGGCGAGGTGCTGACGGCGTCGAAGAAGGTGCCGGTCGTCAGCGCGACGGGCAGCGTGCGGATGGGCCAGGAAGTCGCGAAGGTGCTGAGCCAGCGTCTCGCGCGCGGCATCCTCGAGCTCGGCGGCAACAACGGGATGATCGTCGCGCCGAGCGCGGATCTGGATCTCGTCGTGCGTGCAGTGACGTTCGCGGCGGTCGGCACGGCCGGCCAGCGCTGCACGACGCTGCGCCGCCTGATCGTGCATCGCAGCCTGGTCGAGCAATTGCTGCCGCGCATCGAGAAGGCCTACGCGTCGGTGAAGGTCGGCAACCCGCTTGAAGAAGGCACGCTGGTCGGCCCGCTGGTCGATCGGGCGTCGTTCGATGCGATGCAGAAGGCGCTGGGCGACGCACGCGAGCAGGGCGGCGAGGTGAAGGGCGGCGAGCGCGTCGACGTCGGTCACGCGGATGCGTACTACGTGCGCCCGGCCATCGTACGGATGCCGAAGCAATCGGCCGTGGTCGAGCGCGAGACGTTCGCGCCGATCCTGTACGTGATGGTGTACGACAACTTCGACGATGCGATCGAACTGCACAACGCGGTGCCGCAAGGCCTGTCGTCGGCGATCTTCACGAACGACATGCGCGAGGCCGAGCAGTTCATGTCGGCAGCGGGCAGCGATTGCGGGATCGTCAACGTGAACATCGGCACGAGCGGCGCGGAGATCGGCGGCGCGTTCGGCGGCGAGAAGGAAACGGGCGGCGGCCGCGAGTCGGGTTCGGATGCGTGGAAGGCGTATATGCGCCGGGCGACGAACACGATCAACTACAGCCGTCAGTTGCCGCTGGCGCAGGGCGTGAAGTTCGACGTCTGACGGAGCGCGTCCGGGAGGGCGCCGCGACGGTCGAATCGATCGAATGACAAGGGCCGGTTGCCGCGAAAGCGGTAACCGGCCCTTGTCGCTTGCGGCGATGCGTGCGCGCCGATGCCCGATCGGCGCATGCCCGCTCGATCGCTTACTCGTGCGGGGCGGAAGCGTCGCTTGCCGGCATGTTCTGCACGACCAGCATTTGCGGCGTCGACAGCGTGATCTGCGCTGCCCGCAACTGCTTGAGGATCTCGAACAGCAGGTCGCTCTTCGTCGAGCTGGCGATCCGCGGGCTCGCCACGTAGCCCGTGACGCTCAGCGTGATCCCGTCCGGCGCGAGCTGGCTGAACGTGACCGACGGCGCCGGCTTGTCGAGAATCGCCGGGTGCTCGCGATACGCGTCGAGCAGCAGGTCGCGCACCTGCTCGGGGTCGGTGTTCAGCGGGAACGTGAGCATCAGCGTCGCGACGCCCTGCGTGCTGTTGCCCATCGTCACGTTGCGCACGTTCTGCGAGATCAGCTGCGAGTTCGGCACGATGACGGTCGAGCGGTCGCTGAGCTGGATCTCGGTCGCGCGCACGTTGATGCGGCGGATGTCGCCTTCGACGCCCGCGATGCTGACCATGTCGCCCACCTTCACCGGCCGCTCGGTCAGCAGGATCAGCCCCGACACGAAGTTCTTCACAATCTCCTGCAGGCCGAAACCGATACCGACCGACAGCGCGCTGACGATCCACGCGAGGTTGCTCCACCTGACGCCGAGCAGCCCCAGCGTCATCAGCACGAGCAGCACGTAGCCGACGTTGGTGAACAGCGTGATCAGCGACACGCGCATCCCCGCG
Source organism: Burkholderia sp. BCC1996 (assembly GCF_905339955.1). Classification (NCBI taxonomy): domain Bacteria; kingdom Pseudomonadati; phylum Pseudomonadota; class Betaproteobacteria; order Burkholderiales; family Burkholderiaceae; genus Burkholderia; species Burkholderia sp. BCC1996. The sequence goes on along the minus strand of NZ_CAJPHM010000028.1, from coordinate 59,848 downwards.
TCCATGCCGAGTGCCGGCATGAACTCGCCGTCGAGCCAGCGGCGCACCGAGCGCAGCAGGTAGAAGCCGATCGCGAACCCGATCACCGCGTTCAGGATCCGGTCGGGCATGATGTTCAGGCTCTGCAGCCGCTGGCCGCCGATCATCGCGACCGCGCTGTCGAGCAGGTCGCTCGGCGTCGTGCCGAAGCCGCCCGTCAGCAGCGCGATCGCCGCGATCAGCATCAGCAGGCTCGTGCCGAGGCCGGACACGACGGTGTGGGCCTGGTCGAGATGCCGGTCGTCGAGCGCGAACAGGTGCTTGATCTGCTTGCCGGTCGACAGGTTCGCGGAGAACAGGCTTTCGCTGGCGTCGCGCGTCAGTTGCGTCAGGATGTAGACGCTGCACACCACGATCTCGAACCAGACGAGCTCGTACGTGATGAAGCGCGCGACCGTGATGTAGCCGATCAGCAGCGCGACCAGCGACACGACGATCGCCAGCGTGACGCCGGCGTGAATCAGCCCGGCGAGCGTCGAGCGTTGCTCGGGCGCCTCGCCGGATGCCGCCAGCGCGGTGCGGACGCGATTCGCGCGCAGGATCGACGCGCCGACGGTCAGCGCGACGACGAGCGAGACGATGCCGCGGCCGAACAGCGTGACGGACAGGCTGGTATCGACGATCCGGTTGATCGACTCGAGCGTGCCGGACATCAGCAGCAGCGCGGCCAGCACGCCGGGGAACGGCTTCATCGCGAGCGCGACGGGATCGGCGAGCGCCGGTAGCCGCCATGACGGATGCTTCGTGCAGAGCAGCGCGCGGCCGAGGCCGGCGATCAGCGCGCAGGTCACGGCGAGCTTCGCGAACTGGTCCCACAGGTCGGTCATCGAAGACGTGAGTTCGGAGTGGCGGGCGAGCGCGAGATAGAGGATCTGGACGGCGACCGCGGTCGCGAGCAGCGTCGAGAACGCCGTCGCCAGCGCCAGCGCGCTGCGGCGCAGCCGGGTCGGCGGCAGGCGGTTCAGGCAGAACCACGCGAGCCCGCGTTCGACGACGCGGCGGCCGCCGAGCCACGCAGCGAGCGCGGCGATCAGCAGCAGCGTGGTGATGGCGCGCTGGCCGGGTGTCCAGGACGAGCGCAGCATGTCGCGCAGTTCGTCGTTGAAGTCCTCGAGCCGCTGGACGTCGTCCGGCGACAGGTGGAACAGCGGCAGCCAGAACTGCGCACCGAAGATGCTGCCGGAACGGAACGCGAGCTGGTTCTTCAGCAGGCTGCGGTGCAGCTTCGCGAACTGGTCGTTCAGGTTCGCGAGGTTGGTCTTCTGGTCGGCGGCCTGTTTCAGCGCCGCGTCGATCTGCGCCTTGCGCGCGTTCAGCGTCTCCCGCTGCTGTTCGACGGCAGGCGTTTCGGGCGATGCGCCCGGGGCCGGCGGCGGGCCGAGCACGTCGAGCTGCGCCTGGACTTGCGTGCGCTGCGGCGCGAGCTGGCTCTGCAGCTTGTCGACGTCGGCGCTCAGTTCCTGGGTCGCGTCGCCGAGCTCGTCGAGCTCCTTGCTGTTGGTCGCGTTCGATGTCTGCTGCTTGATGCGGTCCTGTTGCACCTGCATCTGCTTGAGCCGCGCAACTGCGTCGTTCAGCGAAATGGTCGGCACGGGGACGCCGACGCCGCTCGCGCCCGGTGCGGACGCAGCCGTCGGAAACGCCGACGCGGTCGCGATCGCCGCGAACTGCAGCAGTGCGAACAGCGCGATCCGGCGTGCGTACGTGGAGAGTCGTTGTATGAACATGGAATGCTTACGTTTTGCCGACAATGCCGGGTGCCGAAAGGCGCCCGGAAGCCGGGAGTTGGCCCGGTAGCATGTTACCGGGGCGTGGCGGCGGCGGCGCTGCCGATTGCGGACGTTGCCTGTCGTGTCCCGCGGTGCCGGCGCGGGCGCGCGACGGCCCGGCAGCCCCTTGCAGACGGGGCCGTGCCGGTTTCGGATGCGCGCGAGTGGCAGACGATCGCGATGCCTTCGAACCTTACAGATTCGACAGACAGTTACGCAAGTTACACATAGCCCGGCGCGAAAGTGGGTGTCCGAACCGGTTCGCCACGCGACGCGGCGCGCGCGGCGTGCCGGTACAATGCGACGAATCGCCCGACGGCGGCCGGGCCGATCGGCCGCCGGACAACAACACACGACACGATCAGGAGACACGACCCAGATGGTCTCAACGGACAGCTTTCCCCAGGCAGCCACCTCGTCCTCTTCCATCGACGCCGGCTCGATTTCAGCCCGCCTCGACCGCCTGCCGCCGACCCGCAGCGTCTGGAAGCTCGTCGTGCTGCTGAGCCTCGGCTTCTTCTTCGAACTCTACGATCTGCTGTACAGCGGCTACGTTGCGCCGGGCCTCGTGAAAAGCGGGATCCTGTCCGCGACGACGCACGGCCTGTTCGGCACCACGGGCGTCGCGAGCTTCATCGCCGCGCTGTTCTCCGGCCTCTTCATCGGCACGATCGCATGCGGCTTCCTCGCGGACCGCTTCGGCCGCCGCGCGATCTTCACGTGGTCGCTGCTGTGGTACACGGCCGCCAACGTCGTGATGGCGTTCCAGGACACGGCAGGCGGGCTGAACTTCTGGCGCTTCGTCGTCGGTCTCGGGCTCGGCGTCGAGATGGTGACGATCGGCACGTACATCTCCGAACTCGTGCCGAAGCAGATCCGCGGCCGCGCGTTCGCGTGCGAGCAGGCGGTCGGGTTCGTCGCGGTGCCGGTGGTCGCGTTCCTCGCGTACCTGCTCGTGCCGCATGCACCGTTCGGCCTCGACGGCTGGCGTTGGGTCGTGCTGATCGGCGCGCACGGCGCGCTGTTCGTGTGGTGGATTCGCCGCGAATTGCCGGAAAGCCCGCGCTGGCTCGCGCAGCAGGGCCGCGTCGACGAAGCCGACCGCATCATGCGCGCGCTCGAGGCGAAGGTCGAAGCCGAATACGGCCGGCCGCTGCCGCCGCCCGCGCCGGCCGAGCCGGTGCCGCCGCGCGGCAGCTTCCGCGACATGTGGGTGCCGCCGTATCGCAGCCGCACGATCATGATGACGATCTTCAACGTGTTCCAGACGGTCGGCTTCTACGGCTTCGCGAACTGGGTGCCGACGCTGCTGATCAAGCAGGGCATCACGATCACGTCGAGTCTCATGTATTCGAGCGTGATCGCGCTCGCGGCGCCGCTCGGCCCGCTGATCGGCCTCGTGATCGCCGACCGCTTCGAGCGCAAGTCGGTGATCGTCGCGATGGCGGCGGCGATCGTCGTCTGCGGGCTGTTGTTCAGCCAGACGACGGTGGGCGCGTTCCTGATCGTGCTCGGCATCGGCCTCACGCTCGCGAGCAACATCATGTCGTACAGCTTCCACGCGTATCAGGCCGAGCTGTTCCCGACGTCGATCCGCGCGCGCGCGGTGGGCTTCGTCTACTCGTGGAGCCGCTTCTCGGCGATCTTCTCGTCGTTCGTGATCGCGGCCGTGCTGAAGGGTTTCGGCACGTTCGGCGTGTTCGCGTTCATCGCCGGCGCGATGGTGATCGTGATGGCCGCGATCGGGTTCATGGGGCCGCGCACCAAAGGCATCGCGCTCGAAACCATTTCGAAGTAGACGGGGGTTGCGCGCTCGCGTGTCGTATGCAGCATGCGAGTGAATTTCCGGGCGTTTCGGTTTTGTATTGCCGGACACGCCCGGCGAAGCAACCTGCCATGCAGCGGCGCATCAAGCAGCAATGAGTTGAAACAAAGCGTGACGAAACGCAAAACCGCGGCGAAACCGGGGAGGCGGCCCTGCCGATTCGTGTCCGCGCGGGTAGAATGAAAGATCTGACGACTCATTAGCCGCCATTGGACCGAACGCGTTGTACTGCGAACGACTCCACCGCGAAGAGACGTCGGCGCCGGGCACATGCGTGCGGCCGGCGTGTCGATGGCTCGCGCGGGAGATGCGCCGTTCGCAACGTGCGGCGGCCGGTTCGGCCGATGGCTTCGATCGCATGATGCTCTCCGACCTGACGCGGCGGTTGTACAAGCCGCGTTGCCGTACCCTCGCGGTCGCCACGCATGTGTGGCTCGCGGCCGTTCTCCCGATCTCCGTGCTCGTCGCGCGGCCCGCCTTTGCCGCGTCCGACGTGCCGTCGGCAACTGCTACGTCATCCTCATCAACGGCTTCGGCCGCGCGTTCGACGTCGTCGGCGCATGTGTCGTCGGGAGTCGCGTCGTCATCCGCGGCTTCGGCCACGCGTTCGGCTTCGCCGGCGCGTGTGTCGTCGGGCGTTGCGTCGTCATCCACTGCTTCGGCCGCGCATCCGGCTTCGCCGGCGCATGTGTCGTCCGGAGTCGCTCCGTCATCCGCGGCATCCGCCGCGCATCATGCGTCGCCTGCCAGCGGGGCATCCCCGGCTTCCGCTGCATCGGCAGCATCGGAGGCATCGCCTGCATCGGCAGCATCCGGCACGCCGGCAAGCGAAGCCGAAGCACCCGCACCGACGCCGCCGCGCCGGCATCCGCCGCTGTCGGCCGACGAAGCGAAGAGCGCAACCGCGCGTGCGATCGACATGCGCAAGCGCTTCACGCAGGAAGTCACGCGACGCCTGAACGTGCCCGCGAGCGAGCAGCGCGCGTATGGCGTCCGTCTTCAGCAGGCGCTCGCCGATGCAGACCTCGGCGACCTGGCCGGCGAATACGTCGCGATCGTCGACCGCGCGCCGAACGTGCAGGCGCTGTTCATCTACTTCCGCGCGACGCCGACCAATGCGTGGCTGATGATCGGCGCGTCGCCGGTCGGCACCGGCTGGCCCGGCAAATACGATCACTTCCTGACGCCGCTCGGCGTGTTCCACCACTCGCCCGACAACATGGATTTCCGCGCGGAAGGCACGACGAACGACAACGGTATTCGCGGCTACGGCAAGCGCGACATGCGCATCTACGACTTCGGCTGGGTGGACGGCGAGCGCGGCTGGGGCAAGGGCGGCAAGTCGCCGATGCGCTTCCAGATGCACGCGACCGATCCCGATCGCCTCGAGCCGCTGCTAGGCATCCGGCACTCGAAAGGCTGCGTGCGGATTCCTGCTTCGCTGAACGCGTTCCTGGACCAGCACGGCATCCTCGACGACGACTACGAGGCGCGCGTCGAGGACGGCAAGTCGTTGTGGGTGCTGCGCCGCGATCGCGACGTCACGCCGATCGCCGGGCGCTACCTGGTCGTGATCGACAGCGCGCGCAAGACGCGTCCGGCATGGTCGCCGGCGCCGGGACGCAACGCATGGTCGAAGCTGCCGAAGAGCGGCGACACGGCGGACTGACGACAGCCGGTCCGCCGGCGCGACGAAGGTTGCGCGGCGTGGGCGCCGGAGTTCGACGCACTGGCCGCGACGCTCGCGGCGGCCTGAGCGCATTGCCGGCCGCGTTCGCCGGCCGGCGCGTCAAGCGGCCGGCGCATCGTTCAGGTGGCGACGCAGGTCGCCCGCGAAATCGAACAGCGTGTAGTCGCGGAACGCGAAACGCCATGCGCCGTCGACGCGCTCGAACGCGTCGTGATAGCGGCCCGCCGCGATCGGCTGCAGCGCGAGGCCGTCGACGGCCTGCAGCACCGTGTAGTACGAGCGAGCCGTCGCGCGATGCGCGGCTTCGTCGATCTCGATGAGCGGATTCGTGATTACATGCTTCGTGCGCGGCGTGCCGCACGCGTAGCGCTTCACGCGCGCGTCGAACAGCGCGAGCAATTCATCGGCGCCGATCGTCGGCGCCGCTTCCTCGACCTTGATCCGCGCATGCCGGAACAGCGCCGCCATCCCCGGCAGGTCGCCGGCGTCGAGCAGCTCCGCGTAGCGGTACAGCAGGTTCGCGATTTGGACAGCGCTGTGGGTCATGCGGCCTCCGGCATCGATGGACGGGTTGCGTCGATGATGCGCGGTGCGGGCCGGGATCGCTTCGTCCGGGTGGACGAAGCGTCTTAGTCGTGCCACGCTCAGCGGAAAATCTTCAGCCAGTCGAACAGGCCCGGATGCGGACGCCGCCTCGGCGCCGGCGCCGGCGCGCTGCGCGGCCGGAAGTCGGGCGAAAACTGCACATGTGGGTCGATCGCACGCGCACGCAGCGCCGCATCGTAGAACGAGCCGACGATCGGCAGCGCGCTGTGCGCGCCCGCGCCCCAATAGTCGCTGCGCAGCGTCACGTTGCCGTCGTCGAAGCCGACCCACGCGCCGGCCACCAGTTGCGGATGCATCAGGATGAACCAGCCGTCCGTGTTGTCCTGCGTCGTGCCGGTCTTGCCCGCGACGTCGATGCGAATCCCGTAGCGCGAACGGATGTCGGCACCGGTCCCGTAATCGACGACGCCGCGCATCACGTCGACCAGCGTCTGTGCCGCGGCCACCGGCATCGCGCGTTCGGGCGGCGCGCTGCCGAACGCGGCGAGCACCTTGCCGTCGCGATCCTCGATGCGCGTGATCATCTGCGGCGCGACGTACACGCCGCGGTTCGCGATCGTCCCGTACGCGGACACCATTTCCTTCAGCGTGACGGGGCTCGTACCGAGCGCGAGCGACGGCACCGCGTCGAGCGGGCTTTCGCGCACGCCCATCGCACGTGCGAGCTGTGCGACCCTGGGCGCGCCTTCGCGCTGCATCACCTGCGCGGTGATGCGATTGCGCGACAGGGCGAGCGCGTCGCGCAGGGTCATCGGCGCGTCCGTCGGCGGTTCGGCATCGGTCGGACGCCACACCGCGTGCGCGCCGATCGGGATCGCCACCGGACGATCGACGAACGTATCGTCCGGCCGCATGCCGTCCGCGAACGCGGCGCCATAGACGAACGGCTTGAACGTCGAGCCCGGCTGGCGCCGCGCCTGCACGACGTGATCGAACGGCTCGCTGCCGAAATCGGGGCTGCCGACCCACGCGCGAATCGCGCCGTTGCGCGGATCGAGCGCGACGAAGCCGGCCTGTACCTGCGTCTTGCGCTCGCACAACGCGCGCACGAACGCGCGATTCGCGCCGAGTTGCTTCAGCGCGGCCGCGTCGGCGAGCCCCGCGGCGCGCGCGTCACGATAGTCGGGCGTCTGCCGGATGAAGCCGCGGAACAGGTCGTTGCGCAGCCCGCAGCCGGACGGGTTGTGCCACGCGTCATCGGCGATCGCCTGCAGGCGATCGGTTTGCTGCGTCAGCGCTTGCGTCGCGATGTCCTGCAGCTGCGCATCGAGCGTCGTGCGCACGACGAGGCCGTCCGCGTAGAGGTCGTAGTTGTTGCGGTCGGCCCAGGCGATCAGCCACTTGCGCAGTTGCACCGCGAAGTGCGGGGCGGGGCCCGGCTGCGCAGTCTGCGGCTCGAAGTCGACGCGCAGCGGGCGGCGCTGCAGTTGCGCGAGCTGCCGCGGCGACAGCATGCCCATCGCGGCCATCCGCGCGAGCACGATGTTGCGGCGCTGGACCGCGCGCTCCGGATTCAGCACCGGGTTGTAGTAGCTGTTGCCCTTCAGCATCCCGACGAGCGTCGCGCTTTCGACGATGTCGAGCTGGTCCGCCGATTTGCCGAAATAGGTGCGCGCAGCCATTTCGACGCCGTACGCGTTGTACAGGAACGGCACGGTGTTCAGGTAAGTTTCGAGAACCTCGTCCTTGCTGTACACCGCCTCGATCTTGAACGCGGTGATCAGCTCCTTCACCTTGCGCGTGAGCGTCGGCGCGCGGCCGACTTCGTCCGGATACAGGTTGCGGGCAAGCTGCTGCGTGATCGTCGAGCCGCCCTGGCGGCTGCCCGAGAACGTATGCAGCCCGGCCGCGAGCGTGCGGCGCCAGTCGATGCCGTGATGCGCGTAGAAGCGGTGGTCCTCGGTCGCGATCAGCGCGTCGACCATGTGCGGCGAGATCTGCTTGAGCGGCACCCATTCGCGATTCACGGGCCGGAATTCGGCGATCAGCTGGCCGTCGGCCGACAGCACGCGCGCCGGACGGTCGATGCGCGCCTTGCGGATGTCGCCGATGCTCGGCGTGAACGGCACGAACACGAGCAGGACCAGCAGGCCGAGCACGGGGATCGCGGCGAGCGTCAGCGCGACGCCGCGGCGCGTCGGATGGCGCAGGCGATGCAATGCACCGGCGCCGAGCGCGCGGGCGCCGGTACGGCAGCGAAGCCACAGATCTCGAAGATACGGCACGAAGCGATTCACGGCGGCAGGAGCGCGAGCGGAAAAGGCGCGATCCTAGCAAACCGAGCAGCGTCACTTGTGGCCAAAACGCCGGTTTTCCTGCAGGCGTTACAGACGATTACGTTTGTTGCCCGCGGACAACCTTTGGTCGCGTGCGCCGCCGCGATTCCTCCGACGAATCGACGCCGGCGGCTTCGCCGACTACATCCGCGAGCCGCTGCGCGGCCGCTTCCATCCGTGCGCGATCGAACCCGCCGAAGCCGAGCACGAGGCCCGGACGCGCGGTGCCCGGCGCGAACATCGGCGACACCGCGCGCACCGCCACGCCCGCCTGCGCGGCGCGCGCCACCACGTCGAGATCGTCGATCCCTTCCGCGAGCCACAGCACGACGTGCATCCCCTGATCGCCCGGCTGCACCCAGGCGCGCTCGCGCGGCAGCCGCTTGCCGAGCGTGTCGATCAGCAGCGCGCGCTGTTCCGCGTAGACGCCGCGCACGCGGCGGATGTGGCGGTCGAGATGGCCTTCCGCGATGAAGGCGGCGAGTACGTGCTGATCGGCGGTCGGCGCGTGGCGATCCATCAGCGCGCGCGCGCCGCAGAACGCGGGCACGAGCTCGGCGGGCGCGATCACGTAGCCGAGCCGCAGCGACGGGAACAGGATCTTGCTGAACGTGCCGAGATAGATCACGTGTTCCGGATCCAGGCCTTGCAGCGACGGGAACGGATAGCCTTCGTAGCGCAGCTCGCTGTCGTAGTCGTCCTCGACCACCCATGCGCGATGCGCGCGCGCCCAGCCGAGCAGCGCGTTGCGGCGCGCCATGCTCATCGGCATCCCGAGCGGATACTGGTGCGATGGCGTGACGAACGCCGCGCGCGCGTCCGGCGCGAGATGGATGCCGGCCTCGACGTCGATGCCGTCCGCGTCGACCGGCACGCGGACCATCGCGTCGCGCCGCCCGGTGCTCTCGAGCAGCGCGGTGATGCCGCGATAGGCGGGATTCTCGACCCACGCGCGATCGTTCGGGCCGAGCAGGACCTGGCTCGCGAGGTGCAGGCCCTGTTGCGTGCCGCTCGTGATGACGACCTGCTCGGCGCTGCAGCGCACCGAGCGCGAGCGGCGCACGTAATCGGCGATCGCTTCGCGCAGCGGCAGCGCGCCTTGCGGATCCGCATAACCGGACGGCGCGCCGGCGCCGCGGGCGCGCAGGCGGTTGCCGAGCCGGCGCCAGATGTCGTCGGGCGCGGTGAGCCCGACCGGCACCGAGATCGCGAACGGCGCGGCCGGCAGCGGACGGAATTCGCGGGCGATCCGCGCGAACGTCGCGGCCGGTTCGGGCAGGCCGGCATGGGCGGCGCGCTGGCGGGCGGCGGGCGGTCCGCCAGCCGGCGGCGACGGCTCGGCCAGCGCGTTCGCGACCCGCGTGCCGGCGCCGCCGCGCGACTCCAGGAAGCCTTCGGCGACGAGTTGCGCATACGCGTCGACGACGGTGCCGCGCGAGACCTGCAGCGACGCCGCGAGCAGCCGCGTGGACGGCAGCGTGTCGCCGGGCCGCACGTCGCCGCGGCGCACCGCGTCCCGCAACGCCTGCGCGAGCTGGCGGCTCAGGTCGCCGGCCGCGCGGTCGAGCGCGCCGAGCGACGGGATTTCGACGATCCGGGCGGTCCTGGCCATGATTCTGGTCTGCTGAAAATGTTCTAAACCGGCTCTATAGCATAAACCAGTTAGCGATCACAATCGGGGCATGACGGGCCGGTTCCGACCCGTTCCCTCCCAACCCTGTCCGACCGTGGAGCCGCCATGTATGTCCCCGCCGATTTCGCCGAATCCCGTCCCGACGTGCTGCGCGAACTGATCGTCCAGCATCCGTTCGGCACCCTGGTCACGCGCGGGAACAGCGGGCTCGACGCGAACCACCTTCCGTTCGAACTGCTGCCGGACGACGGCGGCCTCGGCGAACTGCATGCGCACGTCGCGCGCGCGAATCCGGTCTGGCAGGACGTCGCGGACGGCGACGAGGTGCTCGTGATCTTCCGCGCCGGCGACGCGTACATCTCGCCGAACTGGTACCCGAGCAAGCACGTCGCGCATCGGCAGGTGCCGACGTGGAACTACGTGGTCGTGCATGCGCACGGCCGCGTCACCGTGCGCGACGACGAGAAGTTCGTGCGCGGCGTGGTCGCGCGGCTGACGCGCACGCACGAGGCGTCGCAGCCGGCGCCGTGGAAGATGGCCGACGCGCCGAAGGACTATCTCGACACGATGCTGCAGTCGATCGTCGGGCTGCAGATCGAGATCACGCGGCTCGTCGGCAAGCGCAAGCTCGGGCAGAACAAGGCGGTCGACGATATTCGCGGCGCGGGCGACGCGCTGATCGCGGACGGGAATCTCGCGATCGGGGAGGCGATGCTGGCGGAAGCCGACGCGAAGCGCGGGTGAGTCACGATGAATCGCACGGGGGCGCATGTGGCGCCCGCGCCGGCGCACGCTACTGCGTACGCGTCGCGCCCTTCGTCCCCATCGTTCCTTCTGCCGCCTGCGCCAGCGCCCCGCGAATCGCCGCTTCCGTCTTGTCATACCCGCCCTCGCCATACCGCGTATAGACGACCTTGCCGTTCGCGTCGATCAGGTACAGCGCGGGCCAGTACTGGTTGCCGTACGCGCGCCACGTGTCGTAGCGGTTGTCCTGCGCGACCGGATACTGGATGCCGAAGCGCCTGACCGCATCGGCGACGTTCTTCGCATCGCGTTCGAACGGATACTCCGGCGTATGCACGCCGACCACGACGAGCCCCTGGTCGCGATACTTCCGGTACCAGTCGTTCACGTACGGAATCGTATGAATGCAGTTGATGCACGAGTACGTCCAGAAATCGACCAGCACGACCTTGCCGCGCAGCTGGTCGAGCTTGAGCGGCGCGCTGTTGTGCCAGCGCTCGATGCCGGTGAAGTCGGGCGCCGGCGTGCCGGCCAGCGAGGCGGGCATGCCCGCGTCGTCGCGGGTGCCGGCGAACGCGGCGAGCCCGGCCGTGGCGGCGAGGGCGATCACGAGGGCGGCGGTCTTGAGTCTGGTCGGCATGGCGGTTCTCCGGTTCGGCCGGCCGCCGCGCGGGGGCGGCGGCCGGACAGGTTTCGACAGCCGTCATTGGGCCGCGCCGACGTATCTGTGATGTGTCCGGCCGGCCGTGCGTGTGCAATGTTGTGTGTCGTCACGGCGGCGCGATACATTGGGATACAAACGGGTGCCCGCGGTGGGGTATAAAAGCGGACATCGCCAGCCGGAACATCACGCCAACGACACCGCCCATGGACAAGATCGACCACGTACTGATCGTCGACGACGATCGCGCGATCCGCGAACTGATCGCGGACTACCTGGAGAAGAACGGCATGCGCGTGTCGCTCGCCGCGAACGGCCGCGAGATGCGCAACGTGCTCGACGACGGCGCGCCCGACCTGATCGTGCTCGACCTGATGATGCCCGGCGAGGACGGCCTCACGCTGTGCCGCGATCTGCGCGCGGGCAAGTTCCGGACGGTGCCGGTGCTGATGCTGACCGCGCGCGGCGAGGAAACCGACCGCATCATCGGTCTGGAGATGGGCGCCGACGACTATCTCGCAAAGCCGTTCGCGGTGCGCGAGCTGCTCGCGCGGATCCGCTCGGTGCTGCGCCGCGCGCGCATGCTGCCGCCCGGCATGCAGGTGACGGAGTCGGCCGCGATGCTCGCGTTCGGCGAATGGCGGCTCGACACGACGGGGCGTCACCTGCTCGACGCCGAAGGCACGCTGGTCGCGTTGAGCGGCGCCGAATACCGGCTGTTGCGCGTGTTCCTCGACAATCCGCAGCGCGTGCTGACGCGCGACCAGTTGCTCAACCTCACGCAGGGCCGGCAGTCCGATCCGTTCGACCGGTCGATCGACCTGCTCGTGAGCCGGCTGCGCCAGCGCCTGCGCGACGGCGCGCGCGAGCCGCGCTACATCAAGACGCTGCGCAACGAGGGCTACGTGTTCTCGTCGGCGGTGACCGCGGTCGAAGGCGACGCATGAGCGCGCGCACCCCGTGGCACTGGCCGCGCTCGCTGTTCGCGCGGCTCGCGCTGATCCTGTGCGTGGGCCTCGCGCTCGCGCAGACGCTGTCGTTCTGGCTCACGGTCACCGAGCGCGACCAGGCGACCACCAACCTGATGATGGGCTACATCGAACGCGAGGTCGCGAGTTCGGTCGCGCTGCTCGATCACCTGCCGCCCGACCAGCGTGCCGCGTGGTTGCCGCGTCTCGCACGGCGCAGCTACGCGTTCATCCTCGGGCCCGGCGAGACGGGCACGCCGCCGGAGGCGCGGCTCTCGGCGCGCGTCGAGCGCTCGATCTCGGACGGCATCGGCGGCGACTATCCGCTGACGGCGAACGCGATCCCCGGCGATCGCGAGCATCTGCAGGTGCATCTGCGCCTGACCGACGGCTCGCCGCTGACGATCGACATCCACCCGATGTCCACGGTGCCGCTGTCGGGCTGGCTGCCGGTCGTGCTCGCGCTGCAGCTCGCGGTGCTGGCCGGGTGCTGCTGGCTCGCGGTGCGGCTCGCGACGCGGCCGCTGAAGCAGCTCGCGCAGGCGGCCGACGCGCTCGGCCCCGACCTGAAAGGCGAACGCCTGAACGAGGACGGGCCGTCCGAAGTCGCGCGTGCCGCGCGGGCGTTCAACGCGATGCAGGACCGCATCGCGCAGTACATGGCTGAGCGCATGCAGATCCTCGCGTCGATCTCGCACGACCTGCAGACGCCGATCACGCGGATGCGGCTGCGCGTCGACGTGATGGACGACGACGCGCAGGGCGCGAAGCTGCGCCAGGACCTGCTCGAGATGGAGCATCTGGTGAAGGAAGGCGTCGCGTATGCGCGCACGCTGCACGGCACGGAAGAGGCCGCGCGCCGCATCGATCTCGATGCGCTGCTCGACAGCATCGTGTGCGACTACACGGATGCGGGGAAGGACGTCGCGCTGCATGGCGGCGCCCCGCTCGCGCTCGTCACGCGGCCGAAGGCGCTGCGCCGGATCGTCGGCAACCTCGTCGACAACGCGCTGAAGTTCGCGGGCGCGGCCGAGATCGACGTGCAGGCGGCGCCGGGCGGCGGCGCGGTCGTCGCGGTGCTCGATCGCGGGCCGGGCATTCCGGACGACCAGCTCGACGCGGTGTTCGAACCGTTCCGGCGCGTGGAGACGTCGCGCAATCGCGAGACGGGCGGCACGGGGCTCGGCCTCGCGATCGCGCGGCAGCTTGCGCTCGCGATGGGCGGCACGCTCACGTTGCGCAACCGGCCGGACGGCGGCGGACTCGAAGCGCGGTTGACGCTGGTGAACGCGACCTGACGCGACGCCGTGTAATGCGGTGCCAAGCGCGTCGCGGGCTTCGGAGTCGAAGCGGGCTGCGTCACACGCGCTGCAGATGCGCGTCGACGAGCGGCGCGAGCGTTTCGGCATGCACGGCCGCGAGATCGTGCCGGCCGCCCGGCACCACGTGCAGCCGTGCATCGGGCAGCCGTTCGAGCAGGCGTTTGCCTGCCGCGACCGGGCTGATCGGATCGTCGTCGCCCCACAGCAGCAGCGTCGGCTGCGCGATGCGGCCGATGCCCTGCGACAGGTCGGCGCGCAACGTCAGGAACCAGTCGGGCAATTGCGGGTTCGCTTGCGCGAAGCCGGCGCGCCAGTCCTGCGCGCCGAGCCCCTGCATGTCGAGGCCGCCCGACGTGACCGTCAGCACCAGGTGCGTGACGAGCGGCGCACGTTCGAGTGCCGCGCGCATCGCGATCACGCCGCCCATCGATTGCGCGATCACGGCGGTCGGCCGGTCGATCGCGATCAGCACATGACGCACGAGACCGTCGAAGTCGTCGACGGCCGGATCGCGCGGCGTGTCGCCGAAGCCCGGATAGCCGACGATCCGACGCTCGGCCGGATGCGCGAGGCGGCTCGCGAGCGGTTGCCAGAAGGCGGTGCTGCCCGATGCGCCGGGCAGGAACAGCAGTTGTGACGGAACGGGCATGACGGATTGGTGTTCTGGTGAACGAAGCGGGTGAATGGAAGGCGGCGATGCGTCAGCACCGGCCGGTGCGCAGCGCGACGCTCCAGTCGTCGCGGCCGCGCGATGCCGCGGTGGCGGCGGCCGTATGCCAGTCGTATTCGACCGCATGGAATTCGGTGTGCCAGCCGGCCGGCGTGCGCGACACCATCGCGTAGCGCGCATGCGGCGAACCCGTTTCGATCCGGTGCGGGTGCGGTAGATCGTCCGAGTACGCCTGTAGCCCGACACTGCCGGGGTTGACGATCAGCCGGCCGTCGTCGAGTTTCGCGAGGCGCGGCACGTGCGTATGGCCGCACAGAATCAGCGAGGCCGTCTCGTCGCCCGCGCGCTGCGCGATTTCATCGGGCGTCGCCGCACGGCAGCCGTCAGGCGTGACCGTTTCGAGGAAGTAGACGAGGTCGCTGGCAGGCGTGCCATGCACCATCAGCACATCGTCGCCGAGCGTCAGGCGCTCGGGCAGCGCGGCGATCCATGCGCGCTGGTCGTCGCGCAGCGTGTCGTGCGCCCAGCGGTCGGACAGCCGCATCGTGTCGCGATCGCCGGTCAGCAGTTGCCGTTCGTGATTGCCCTTGATGGTCGGCAGGTCGAGCGCGATCAGGCGGTCGGCCGTTGCGGCCGGATGGAGCGCGCCCGACACGATGTCGCCGAGGTTGACGATCACGTCGGCGCCGCGGCGGCGCACGTCGTCGAGCACCGCGTCGAGCGCGGCGAGGTTGCCGTGGATGTCGGACAGCGCGGCGATTTTCATGGCGAAGGAGTCGAAGCGGGGAACGGCGATTGTCGCGAATTCGCCGCGGGTCGTCCATTCGCGTCGACGGCGTGCGGATCGGCGGGTCGCGCGTCGCGTCGGCCCGTCAGTCGGTCGCGAGGCGCGCGTACAGCGCGAAATCGCCCGGTGCGCCGCGCACCATCCGGTATGCACGCAGCAATCCTTCGTACCGGTAGCCGCATTTCTGCAGCCCGCGCGCGGAGCCGGCATTGCTGGTCAGCACGACGCCCTGGATCCGCATGAAGCCGCCTTCGGCGAACGCCCACGCAGTGACGCTCGCGCACAGCGCGCTCGCGATGCCGCGCCCCCAGTGCGACGGCGCGAGATCGTACGCGATCTCGGCCGAGCGGTGCGCGGTGGATACCGTATGCAGCCCGATGGTCCCGGCGAGCACGCTCGACGCGTCGTCGACGATCGCGAGGCGGCGGATCGAATCCGGATGAGCCGATTCGATGCCGTCGAACAGCGGCAGCAGATCGTCGCGCGCATGCAGGTTCCAGCTCGTGTGGCGGACGACGTCGGGATTCGACAGGTATGCGTACCACGTGTCGAGATTCGCGCGGTCGAGCTGGCGCAGCGACAGGCCGGGGAAACCGGAGCGGGGCGGGACGTCGATTCTCATCGCGAGCCTGTTGAGACCGTTGCGGGCAATGCGACCCGCGCGAACGGCGCGCCTGAAGCGCTCGAAGCACCCGAAGCGCCCGAAGCACCCGAAGCACCCGAAGCACCGCGCATGCCGATGCCCCTACGCAGCATGCCGACGATACAGCGCGAGCGATCCCGCCAGCGCGAGCAGCATCGCACCGCACGTGCGTTCGAGCCACAGCGCGCCCGAGCGCTTCAGCAGCCGCACGGCGCGCGCGCCGAGCAGCGCGTAGCCGAACATCACCGCGCCGTCGAGCAGCGCGAACGTGACCGCGAGCGCAACGTATTGCGGCGCGAGCGGGGCGGCCGGATCGAGGAACTGCGGCAGGAACGCGGAGAAGAACAGATAGCCCTTCGGATTCGTCACCGCGGTCAGGAAGCTCTTCGCGAAGATCGACGCGTTGCGTTCGTACGCCGCGCCGCCATGCGCGACGGCGACGTCGAGCGAGCCCTTCGACGTGAGCAGCCGGATGCCGACGTACGCGAGATAGGCGGCGCCGAGCCATTTCACCACCGAGAACCAGAACGCCGAGGCCATCAGCAGCGCGCCGAGGCCGAGCGCGACCGCGACGATCAGCACGAAGTCGGACAGCATCGCGCCGGCGAAGCCGTAGGCCGCGCGGCGCACGCCGTAGCGCGAGCCGTTGGTCAGTGCGAGCAGCACGGTCGGGCCGGGCGTCGCGATCCCGACGAACGCGACGGCGGCGAAGATCAGCAGGGTCGATTGATGCATGCCGAAGACTCCCGGTGGAAGGCGGGTGCCCGATTATCGGGCGCGCGGCCTCGCGCTGTACAGGGACGTCCGCCGCGCGGCTGATTATCTCGATTTTGGCAAGAAGCTGTTTTCATTATTGCGCTATCGACCGGAACCGGTTCCAACTACCATGGCGGCCGCGGCGGGCATGCTGGCCGCGACGTCGCGCGCGCGTTTCGCATGCGCGCGTTCCCGTGTGCGGACGCCGCCGGCCTCGCCATGCCGGCGGATCTCGCCGACCGCACGCGCTACTCGCATAGAACAACGGGTTCACCGCCCGGAGACGCTAAAAAATCATGAACAAGCAACTGATCGCAGCACCGCTGCTGCTCTCGCTCGCGGGCATCGCCTCCGCGCAAAGCTCCGTCACGCTGTACGGCATCGTCGATGCGGGCGTGACCTATCGCAGCAACGAACGGGTCGGCTCGCCGGGCGCCTATACGGGGCACTCGGACGTCGCCCTGACCACCGGCAACCTGTCCGGTAGCCGCTGGGGCATCAAGGGCGCCGAGGATCTCGGCGGCGGGATGCGCGCGCTGTTCGTGCTCGAGAACGGCTTCGACATCACCAACGGCACGTCGGGCCAGGGCGGCCGCCAGTTCGGCCGGCAGGCGTTCGTCGGCGTCGGCAGCGACCGCTACGGCACGGTCACGCTCGGTCGCCAGTACACGTCGCTCGACGACTTCGTGAGCCCGGTCGGCCCGTCGTCGTTCATCGGCGGCTTCGGCGCGCATCCGGGCGACATCGACGACCTCGACCAGACCGCGCGCGTCGACAGCTCGATCAAGTACACGAGCGCGAACTACGCGGGCTTCACGTTCGGCGCGCTGTACGGCTTCGGCAGCCAGCCGGGCAGCATGAAGCAGCGCAACACGTGGAGCGTCGGCGCGGCGTACGCGGCGGGGCCGCTGCGCGTGGGCGTCGGCTACGAGCGTTCGGACAACAGCAAGACGGGCGCGACCGACCCGACCGCCGGCAAGTGGCGGAGCACCGACGACGGCCTGTTCAACTCGTCGATCAACGAAGGCTATGCGAGCGCGCAGTCGCAGCAGATCATCGCGACCGGCGCGACGTACGACTTCGGCCCGGCCGTGGTCGGGGTGAACTACAGCAACGTGCAGTACCGCAGCGGTGCCCAGTCGCTGTTCAGCGGTCATGCGACGTTCAACGTCGCGGGCGTGTTCACGCGCTGGAACGTGCAGCCGCAGACGCAACTGTTCGCGGGCTACAGCTACACGCGCGGCAGCGACGTCGACGGCATCGACAACCGCGCGCAGTATCACAACGTCACGCTCGGTGCGGTCTACGACCTGTCGAAGCGCACCAGCGTGTACCTGCTCGGCGCGTACCAGCATGCGTCGGGCACGACGCTCGACGCGCTCGGCCGGCCGGTGGCGGCGACCGCATCGGTGTCGGACAAGGCGAACGGCCACTCGTCCGACTCGCGATCGCAGGCGATCGTCAGCCTCGGGCTGCGTCAGAAGTTCTGATGGCATGCGCAGCCGGTGGCCCGCATTCGATGCGGGCCACCGGCTGCGCGACGTGTACCCAATCCTGTCGTATCCGGGCGGCTCGGACGGCGCGATGCCGGACGGCCCGCACCGGAGCGCATCGCCTTCACGTTCGGCCGGCGTGCGGCCTTCCCGGTTGACCTGCGGCCGTGTCTCCTTCCGCCGAATTCTCGGCACCTCCTCCGGGCTGCCTGCATCGGCAACGGCATTCCGTTGCGCATCGTCTTATTTCACTTCTTCACGATTTCCCGGCAATACGGTATGCGGCCCGCGCGTCCGGTAACGTGATGTCGCATGCGCCGAACAATATTTTTTCTTTCATTTTAATTTCGATTTGTAATCATTGAATCGACTTGCCGGCAATGGGAATTCAATGCGCGTGAATCAGAAAAAATGACGTATTTGTATTGGGCGATTCGGAATAAAGTGCCGAAGACCGCGGATCGCGAGAGCGCTGCCTGGCGGGGATCCGCGGTGCGACTTCCGGATCGGTCCATCTTCAGTCAGCCGGCGTCGCGCGGTAAAGGAACGCAATGAAAAATTCGACATGCAATTGAACCGGTTTTTTAAAAAATCACCGATATTTCATACGCGGCGAATTAGAGTGTCGAAAAACGATCGTCCGGGAGCATCATTCATGTTATCGAAACAAATTCGCGCGGCATTGCTTGGATTGTGCATGGCAATGCTGGCGCCGGTCAGTCACGCACAAGCGCAATACACGACGGACTGGCTCGCGAACACGTTCGGCACGCTCGCCGCGCACGTCGGCAACGGCGCGCGCTCGCTGTGGGTCGCCCCCGAGGGCGTGATCTATACGGCGTCGCGCTGGGACGAGAACGCGGGCGGCGTCGCGATCTACCAGAACGGGCAGACGCTCGGCACGATCGGCATCCATGACGAATTCCAGGGCGGCGCGATCACCGGCAACGCGAACGCGCTGTTCGTCGCGCTCGGCTACAACCGCACGTTCGGCAGCGGCTCGGTCGGCCGCTACAACCGCAGCACGAACCAGCGCGACCTGCGCATTCCGGTCAGCACGTGGACGGGCATCCAGTACGCGGACGTGATCACGGGCCTCGCGACGGCGGGCAACCTGCTGTACGCGAGCGACTTCTACGGCAACCGCGTGCGCGTCTACACGACGGACGGCGTGTGGCAGCGCGACATCGGCGTATCGGGGCCCGGCGCGCTGGCGCTCGACGCGGCCGGCAACCTGTGGGTCGCGCGCAAGAGCGCGGGCGTCGTCGCGCAGTTCAGCCCGACGGGCACGGCGATGAGCACGATCCAGATGGCGGCCCGTGCGCGGCCGGCATCGCTGTATTTCGATGCGCCGCGCGGGCAGTTGCTGGTGGGCGACGAAGGCCCCGACATGAACATCAAGATCTACACGCTCGCGGGCCAGCCCGTGCAGCTCGGCACGTTCGGCGTGCAGGGCGGCTATCTCGACACGACGTCGGGCATCAAGGGGCAGGTCGGCGACAAGCGCTTCACGCGCGTCGCAGGCATCGGCAAGGACGCGGCCGGCAACCTGTACGTGCTGAACAACGCGTGGGGCGGCGGCTGGGATCTCGGGCGCAACGGCAGCACCGACCTGCATTCGTACAACCCGACGGGCGCGCTGCAATGGAAGCTGCAGGCGCTGAACTTCGAGGGCGCCGCCGCGCCCGATCCGGCGACCGACGGTGCGTTCTTCTACAGCGGCAACAACGTGTACACCGGCACCGCGGGCGGCACGTTCGTCGCGAACACGATCGATCCGTTCAGCTATCCGAAGGACCCGCGCCTCGACATGAACGACTACCAGCGTGGCCAGCATTTTGGCCAGCTCGCGCTGGTAAAGGGCACCCGGATGCTCGTCGCGACCGGCCAGAACCCGGGCAACTACAACCTCTATCACTTCAACGGCGCGAGCGGCTACATCGCGATTCCGGACGGCTCGATTCCCGGCAAGCCGTTCAACACGACGCTGCAGGTAACGGCCGGTTTCTCGCTCGACGACAACGGCGACGTGTGGGCCGGGCTCGATCGCACCAACAACATCTCGCACTATCCGATGGCAGGTTTCGACGCGGCCGGGAAGCCGACATGGGGCAAGCCGGTGCAGATTCCGATTCCGCGCACCGTGCTGCCGCTCACGCGGATCATCTACCAGGCCGACAGCGACACGATGATCCTCGCGCAGGGCATCTCGGGCAGCTGGGACTGGACCGCGATGAACGGGCACATCGAGGTCTATCGCGGCTGGATGGCCGGCAACACGAGCACGCCGAACGTGGCGATCAACCTGACGAGCGCGAATCCGAAATCGATGGCGGCGGCCGGCCACTATCTGTTCGTCGGCTACGTGCACACGGTACCGAACGTCGACGTGTTCGACCTGAACACCGGCAGCCTCGTCACCACGTTGACGAACTCGAACACGTCGGCGATGGACGTCGGTAACGACGTCGACTCGATGTACGGCATCCGTGCGTACCTGCGCTCGACCGGCGAATACGTGATCACGAAGGACAACTACAACGGGTCGAGCCTCGTCGTGTATCGCTGGCGTCCGTGATGGTGCAAGCCGCGCCGCCCGCGCCGGCCAGGTCTCATGGCGCGCCGAGCACGCGGCCGTTCACCTCGCGTCCGTACATCGAGTCGGGCGTGTCGTGGAATTTCGCGCGGGTGTCCTGCACCGAGCCGGTGAAGCGCGGGTCCTGCGGGCGTTCGTGGCTGTCCATGAAGGTCGCGACGTCCCATGCTTCCTGATCGGTCAGCGTGCCGCCGAGCCCGAGCGGCATGTTGGCCTTCACGAAGCCGGCCGCGTTGCGGATGTCGCCCATCCCCGCGCCCCAGTTGAACGAGCGTGCGCCCCAGAGCGCCGGAAAGACCGGCTTGCCGCCGCTCGATTGTCCCTGGCCGTCCGCGCCGTGACACAGCGCGCAGTGCTGCGTGTAGACGGCGGCGCCGCGCGCGTAGTCGGCTTTTTGCGCGGGCGGCGGCAGTTTCGGGAAACCCTGGCCGGGCAGTTTCGCGCCGACCGGCGCGCCCTGCGCGAGCCAGTACGAATAGGTTTCGAGCGCAACGAGAATCGGATCGCCGGCCGGCGGCGCCTTGCCGTTCATGCTGTATCTGAAGCAACCCTGCAAGCGTTCGGCGAACGTGTTCACGTGGCCGTTCTTGATGCGGTAGGCCGGGTACAGCAGGTAGGCGGCCCACATCGGGCTCGAATCGGGCCGGCGGCCCGCGTCGAGGTGGCAGCTCGCGCAGGTCAGCTTGTTGCCGACGTACTTGCCCGCGAGCTCGGGCGTGTGCAGGAAGATCTGCTCGCCGAGCTTCACGGTCTTGCCGAAGTCGTCGGCGGGTATCGCGGATTCGGGGGGCGGCGTGAACGGCTTCGCCGTCGTCGTCGTCGTCGTCGCGGGAACGGTGGCCGCGGCGGAGGCGGAAGCGGCGGCCGGGGCGTCCTGCGGCGCGGCCGCGCACGCGAGCGCGGGCAGCCAGGCCGTACCGAGCAGCGCGGCACGCGCGCCGCGGACCACCATCGAGCGGTCGATCATCGTTGTTCTCCGTTCGCGGCGCCGCCGCGCGCATAGTAGGCGGCCACCGCGTCGATATCCGCGTCGGACAGCTTGCCGGCAATCATCGGCATCAGCGCCATCGGGCCGGGCGCGCGCGTGCCGCGCTTCCAGCCGTTCAGCTGGCCCGCGATGTACGCGGCCGGCTGGCCGGCGAGCGGCGGAAACGCGGTGCCTACGCCGAGGCCGCCCGCGCCGTGGCATTGCGCACAGGCGGGCAGGCCCTGCGACCAGCGTCCGCGCGTCGCGAGCCATGCGCCGGTGTTCGCCGGGTCGATCGACGCGGCGTCGGAAGCGGCAATGGCGGGCGCCGCGGGCAGGCTCGCGAAGTACGCCGAGACCGCGTCGCGATCGCGCGGCGACAGCAGTTTCGCGAGCGGCTGCATGACCGGATTCTGGCGGCTGCCGTCGGCGAACGCGGCGAGTTGAGCCGAAAGATAGGCGGCATGTGTGCCGGCGAGCCGCGGAAAGCCTGCGGCCGCGTTGCCTTCGCCCTGGGCGCCGTGGCAGCCGATGCATGCAGCCACGCCCGTCGTCGTGCCCCGGGTGGCGATGGTCTTGCCGAGCGCGACGTCGTCCGCGCGCGCATTGCCGGCCAGGAGCGCTGCCGCGGCGAGCAGCAGCGGCGCGAACCGGCGTCGCGGTGTGTCGACCGAATCGTTCACGGGTCCCCTCCTCATTGTCTGTCTTGTGGCGTGCGCAATTGCGCGATCAACCCGCGTCGGGCCGGTCCTGCCGTGGCGCAAGCTGCGGTGTCGGTGCCGTCGCGTCGTATTGCCCGAAGCCGTAGCGCGCGAAAATCCCGAACGCCTCGGGCGACTGGATGTACGCGAGCCACGCGCGTGCGGCTTCCGGATGCGGCGCGTGCTTCACCATCGCGCCTGCATAGATCGCCGTCGTATTGTGCGCGGGCGGAATGTCGATGTGCATCAGCGGATGCCCGACCTGTTCCTGGAACGCCGCTTCCGATTGCCACAGCACGCCGGCGTCGGCGCGTCCCTGCATCAGGAACAGCGCGGTTTCCCGATGATGGATGTGCGTGAGCTCGGCCGTGCCGGCGCGCACCTTGTCGTCGTAGACGGTGCGAGCGAGCGTATCGCCGCCGGCTTTCACGAGCGATGCGCGGATCTGCCGCGCGACGCCTTCGAACGCCGGGTTCGGCATCGCGAGCTTCACGTCGGGCCGCGCGAGATCGCTCAGCGACGCGATGTGCTTCGGATTGCCCGCGCGCACCATGATCGTCAACTGGTTGGTCACGTAGGGCACGGCCGGACCGTCGAGCGTGCCGTCCGCGATCAGTTCGTCGATCTTGCCGAGCCCGGCGAAATACGCGTCGGGCTCGACCGTCCACGTCATGTTGCCGACGGTGATCGTGCCGCTGGCGTGAATCTGCTTCACGAGCAGGCCGGGCGGGATCGTTTCCCAGTAGATGCGGCCGCGGTATTCCGGATGGTCGGTCTCGAACTGCGCGACGAGCGGCGCCATCGCGAAGAAGTAGTTGCCGCCAACGTACAGCACGAGCTTCGGCGCGGTGAGGTCGCCGTGAAAATCTGCGAGCACGTCGACCTGCGGCACCGTGAATTCGAGGCCGCGGTTCGTCGCGTCGTTGTTGCGGCCGTCCTGCCATGGCGGAAAGACGATGTTTGAAGCATTGGCCGGGGCGGCGAGCGACAGCGCCGACGTGCAGCAGAGCGCGGCCAGCGTGGCGGGCAGCGCCGTGCACCAGCGGCGTCGCAACGGTGCGCGCGTGCGGATCGATGTCATCGGGCGCCTCACTTCGCGTAAGTGAAACCGGCGTGCTGCAGCTCGGGCAGCGTACCGACCACGCCCGGCGTGACGATCGCCGACGGAATCACGTGGTTGGTCAGGTCGGCGGCGAGCGCGTCGAGCGGGAGATTGTCCGGATTCGCATTCGCGCGGTCGAGCCGTTCCGCGAGCTCCCAGATCGCGTTGTGGCATGCCAGGAACACGACGCCGCGCTGCTGCAGCGCGGCGATGCTGTTGTCGTGCGACGAGAACGCGCCATCAGGTAGTTCGTGATCCTTCGCGTCTTTCGACTGCGCGGGTTTCGCGGCGAGCAGCGTGTTGGTCGCGAACGCGGTGCCGGCGAATGTCGCGAGGCCGTATTTGTCCCACGCGGCCGGATCGAACAGCGCAAGATGCGCGGCGCCGTGCGTGGCCGACACGACGAGGAAGTCCGGATGACCGAACCCCCAGACCTGCGCGTTCAGCGCATTGCGCATCAGGTTCAGCCACGGGCCGCCGAGTTCGGTGTTGTCCCACACCTGCTTTGGGCCGCCGCGATAGCCGATCACTTCCATGAGCGCCGCGTGATCCCAATGATCGGGGCGCTCGACGATCATCGGCACCGTCTTGAAGTCGCGCCGTCTCGGTACGGCCGCGAGACGGCGGGTGAGGTCGGCGAGGCGCGTTGCGCCGCCGGCCAGCAGCGTGCCGGATTCGGGTGTCGCCGCGTGCGCGGTGCGCGCGGCGCCGAGCAGCGCCGTGCCGGCCGCGAGGCCGAGTGTCTTGAGCGCGCCGCGGCGCGCGTCCCGGTCGGACATCGAACTCTCCCATATCGTTTTTGTGGGGGCGTGCCGCTGCGCCGTGCCGCTGCGCAGCGTCGCCATCGCGTAGCCAGTCTAGAGGCGCGCGATCGACAGCGGAAATCGCGATATTGGATGGGAGATATTCGAGGGTGCGATGATTGGATGAAACGACAAGGCCGCGCGGTGCCGACTCATGCGGCGCCGCGCGGCCTTCGTCAGCCTTGAAAGGTCAGTGTGCGGTGCGTTCGCGCAGCACTTCCGACGGCCGTGCGTGGCGCACGAACACGCCGGCCAGCACCGCGCCCGCGAGTGCGATCGCGCCGGCCAGCACGAACGCGGACGCGAACGAGCCGCTGCGCTCGACGATGAAGCCGGTCACCGCCGGCCCGATCACGCCCGACAGGCTGCCCATGCAATGCAGGAAGCCGCTGACGCCGCCGACGCGCGCCGGATGCACGACGTCCTGCACGATCGCCCAATAGATCGCACCCGTCACGTACAGGAAGAACAGCGACACCGACATCAGCGCGACCGCGCCTTGCGTCGACTGCACGGCGCCCGCGACGGCCACGCACGCGCCGGCGCCGAGCAGGCAGGTGACGAGCACGATCCGGCGCGACAGCAGCAGGTTGCCGGTGAGCCGGTACAGCGCATCCGAGATCGCGCCGCCGCACGCGAGGCCGACCGTGCCGACGAGCCAGGGCACGACGGTGGCGACGCTCATCTCCTTGATGTTCAGATGGTGCGCACGCACGAGGTAGCTCGGGAACCAGCTCAGGAAGAAGAACAGCACGTAGTTGTAGCTGAAGAACGCGGCGGCCGTCGCGAGGATGCGCGGCTGGCGCACGTAGTGCGACAGCGTGTGTGCGGGCGTTGCGGGGCCGGCGGCGGCACCTGCGTGGGCGGGCGCAGCGGCGGGTGTCGCTGCGGGCGCACCCGCTGCGTCGCCGACCGGCGTGGCCGGACGGTCCGAGGTCGACATCATCCACACGACGACCCACACGAGCCCGATCGCACATACGATCCAGAACGCCGGTCGCCAGCCGAAGTGCGCGGCCAGCAGGCCGACGATCGGCCCGGCGATCGCGCCGCCGAGCGGCGACCCGGCGCTGAGCAGGCCCATCGCGGTCGCGGCGGCGTCGCGCGGCAGCCAGTTGTTGACCATCTTGTTCGCGGCCGAGCACAGCGGCCCTTCGGCCATGCCGAACAGCAGCCGCACGATCAGCAGGCTCACGAAGCCGACGGTGAGCGCGGTCATTCCGCAGAACACCGACCACAGCCCGACCGACAGCACGTATACGAGCTTCGGCCCGAGCCGGTCCGACGCGAGCCCGCCGATGAAATTGAACAGCGCGTAGCCGATGAAGAACGTGCTGAAGACGAGGCCCATCTGCGCTGCGTCGATGCCGAGATCGGTCTGCACGATCGGCGCGACGATCGACAGCGCGACGCGGTCGAGATAGTTGATGCCATACACCAGGAACAGCAGGAATACCGTGAACCACGCCTGCGACTTCTGCTTCATGTCCGTCTCCTTCGTGCCGGTGGGCCGGCCGTCATGGTTGTCTTGTCGATCGTTTGCCGCGTCGGCATGTGCGTCAGCGGGCAGGGGCACTGCGCGGTTCGCTCAGGAATCCTGCGAACCGGGGTAAGTGGTCGTTCAGCGCGCGTACAACGGTGCGAGCAGCCCATCGGTGCCGCTCGCGCGAAGCGTCGCGAGATGGGCACCGATGCGCGTGATCACTGCATCGGGCCATGCCGCCGAACCGGCGAGCGCGCGGCTGCCGAGGGCGGCCCGAACCGCGCGGGTGGCATCGCCGGCTGCCGACAGCGTCGCGCCGAGTGCGGCCCCGCCCGGATCGCTGACCGTGAGCGCGCGGCCCGCTTCGTCGCGCGCGGTGGCGAGGTAGTGCAGCCAGAGCGCGAGCGCGCGTTCCAGATACGGCCGCTCGATACCGGTCGCCGCGCTTTCGCCGAGCGCCGGCAGCCAGCGCAGCGGCACCTTCTGTGTGCCGTCCATCGCGATCTGTTCGGTGCGATGCGCGAGCGTCGGATTGCGGAAGCGCTGCACGAGCGTCGCGCAATAGCCGTGCGCGTCATAGCCGGACGGCACGTCGACGGTCGCGAGCAGGTCGCGCGTCATCACGCCGTCGACGAGCGCCGCGATCGCCGGATCGGCCATCGCGTCGGACACAGTCGCGCGGCCGCGCAACTGCCCCGCATACGCGATCGCCGAATGCGAGCCGTTCAGCAGCCGCAGCTTCATCGTTTCGTAGGGCCGTACGTCGCCGACGAGGCGCGCGCCGGCGTCTTCCCAGCGCGGGCGCGGGCCGGCGAAGCGATCCTCGATCACCCATTGCGAGAACGGCTCGCAGACGATCGCGGCCGCATCGCGCGCGCCGAGATGGGCGTGCGCCCAATCGAGCGATTCGGGCGTCGCGGCCGGCACGATCCGGTCGACCATGCTGTTCGGGAACGCGACGTCGTCGCGGATGCGCCGCGCGAGCGCGCCGTCGATGCGTTCCGCGTAGTCGATCAGCAGCGCGCGCAGCGTGTCGCCGTTCGACGTCATGTTGTCGCAGCAGACGACGGTCAGCGGCGCATGGGCCGGCCGCAGGCGCAGGCCGGCCGCGATCACGCCGAGCGCGGTGCGCGGCGTGTCGGGCGTCGCGAGATCCTGCCGGATCGCGGGATCGTCGGCATCGAGACCGCCGCCGGGGCGGCGGCAATAGCCTTTCTCGGTGACGGTCAGGCTGACGATCGACACGGCCGGATCGGCGATCAGCGCCAGTAGCGCGGGCAGCGATTCGGGCGCGAACAGCGCGTCGTGCACCGCACCGACGATGCGTGCGCGCGCGCCTTGGCCATCGCGTTCGATCACCGTGTACAGGTGATCCTGCGCGGCGAGCAGGTCGACGGTATGGCGCCGCCGCAGTTCGACTCCGACGATGCCCCAGCGCAGGTCGCCCTGTTCGAGCACCGTTTCCGTATGCAGTGCCTGGTGCGCGCGATGGAACGCGCCGAGGCCGAGATGGACGATACCCGTGCGAACCGCTTGCCGGTCATAACCGGGACGGCCCGTGCCGGGCGGCGCGGTGCGCAGAAAATCGGGGGTAGATAACATGACGGTCGGTAACGGTTTGTACCATGGTAGATGCAGCAGTGCCTGCAGGTTATTTCGAGTTTTACCGCGAAGTTATCGGTGTAAACGCTATATCGCCTGAAATCGACTGCTTATGTACCATGGTAGACATCGATATCAAGTCGGATCCATCGCAACCATGAGCGAAACGGCAGCACTGGAAGAAGCGGACGTCGTGGTCACGGCATTGCAGGGGTTCTCGCTGGACGAGAGCCGGTCGTATACGGAGCAGGTGCATGCGCTGCTGCGCCACGCGATCGTGCGCGGCGCGCTGCCGCCGCGCACTGCGCTGTCGGAGGCGGTGATCTCCACGACGATCAAGGTCAGCCGCACCCCGGTGCGCGAGGCGTTCGCGCAGCTCGCCGACGAGCGGCTCGTGCAGATCATCCGGAAGGTCGGCACGCTGGTCGCGCCGATTCCGGTGTCGATCCTCGAGGAAGGGCGCTTCGCGCGCAGCACGCTCGAATGCGCGAACCATGTCGAGCTCGCGCAGAAGATCACGCCGGCGCAGCTCGCGGAGCTGTCGCGGATCATCGACGCACAGCGCGAGGCGGTGGCCGCGGGCGACGTCGAAGCGTTCTTCGATCTCGACGAGGCAATGCACGGCCGGATGTTCGCGTTCGCGGGCCGGCCGCACGTGTGGGAAATGCTGCAGCCGATGAAGCGCCAGTTCGATCGTGTGCGCTGGCTGCTGCTCGACCGCGTCGAGGATCACGCGCGCCGCGCGCTGCAGGAACACGAACAGATTCTCGCGCACATCGCGTCGCGCAACATGGCGCTGCTCGGCGCATCGGTCGCGGCGCACGTCGACCGGATCGGCTCGCATCTGCCGGAAGTGCGCAGCCGCGCGCCCCATTACTTTGTCGACTGAAACGCCCGCTGGAGGAGCGCAGTGAAAATCGAACGCTTGCAGACCATCGTCACGTGTCCGGGCCGGAATTTCGTGACGGTGAAGATCGTGACCGACGAAGGCGTCTACGGCCTCGGCGACGCGACGCTCAACGGGCGTGAGCTCGCGGTGCGCGCGTACCTGGAAGACCACGTGTTTCCGTGCCTCGTCGGACGCGACCCGCGCAACATCGAGGACATCTGGCAATACCTGTATCGCGGCGCGTACTGGCGGCGCGGGCCCGTGACGATGACGGCGATCGCCGCGATCGACATGGCGCTGTGGGACATCCTGGGCAAGCTCGCGGGCATGCCCGTCTATCAGCTGCTCGGCGGCAAGAGCCGCGACGGCCTGATGGTATACGGCCACGCGAACGGGCGCGATCACGAGGAAGCGGTCGACGCGGTGCGCGCGCACATCGAGGCCGGCTATCGCGCGATCCGCGTACAGTCGGGCGTGCCGGGGCTCGACAAGGTGTACGGTGTCGGCAAGACGGCCGGCGCGTACGAGCCCGCCGAGAAGGGGCTGCCGCCCGAGGAGCCGTGGGACACCGCGCTCTACCTGCGCCACACGCCGGAACTGTTCCGCAAGGTGCGCGACGCGGTCGGCGATGCGCCGCACCTGCTCCACGACGCACATCACCGGCTCACGCCGATCGAAGCCGCGCGGCTCGGCCGCGATCTCGAGCCGTATCGCCTGTTCTGGCTCGAGGACGCGACACCCGCGGAGAACCAGGACGCGTTCCGCCTGATCCGCCAGCACACGACGACGCCGCTCGCGGTCGGCGAGGTATTCAACTCGATCTGGGATTGCAAGGACCTGATCCGCGACCAGCTGATCGACTACATCCGCGCGACCATCGTGCACGCGGGCGGCATCACGCACGTACGGCGCATCGCCGACTACGCGGCGATGTACCAGGTGCGCACCGGTTTCCACGGCGCGACCGACCTGTCGCCCGTCTGCATGGCGGCGGCCGTGAACTTCGGGCTGTGGGCACCGAACTTCGGCATCCAGGAACTGATGCCGCACAGCGCGCTGACCGACGAAGTGTTTCCGCACAGCTACCGCTTCGAGGACGGCTATCTCGTGATGGACGACGTGCCGGGGCTCGGCGTCGACATCGACGAGACGCTGGCCGCGAAATATCCGTACGAGCGCGCGTACCTGCCGGTCGCCCGGCTGCGCGACGGATCGATGTGGAACTGGTGAGCGCCGAAGACCAGAAGGAGAGAACCGAAATGTTGAGCGTCGTTGTCGATCGTCCGAACAGCATGGGCGTGCGCGAAGTGCCGCTGCCCGTGCCCGCCGCCGGAGAAGTGCGCGTGAAGGTGCGCTATGCGGGCATCTGCGGGTCGGACCTGCACATCTTTCACGGCAAGAATCCGTTCGTGTCGTATCCGCGCATCATCGGCCACGAGTTCGTCGGCACGATCGAGTCGGTCGGCGCGGGCGTCGACGCCGCGCGGCTCGGCGAGACCGTCGCGGTCGATCCGGTGATCAGCTGCGGGCATTGCCACGCGTGCACGATCGGCCGGCGCAACGTCTGCCGGCACCTGACCGTGCTCGGCGTGCATCGCGACGGCGGCTTCAGCCAGTACACGTGTGTGCCGGCCGGCAATGCGTACCGGATTCCGGACGCGATCGCCGAACCCTGCGCGGCGATCGTCGAACCGTTCGCGGTGGCCGCGAACGCGACGTCGCGCACCGGCGTGCTGCCGGGCGACGTCGCGTTGATCTATGGCGCCGGCACGGTCGGGCTGACGATCCTGCAGGTGCTCAAGCGCGTGTACGGCATTCGCGCATTCATTACCGACCGGCTCGATGCACGGCTTCAGCTCGCGCGCAAGTGCGGCGCGGCCGAGGACGAAATCATCGACACGAGCGTCGAGTCGTTGCCCGACGCGCTGGAAAAGCGCGGCGTCGACGGCGGCCCGACGCTGATCTTCGATGCGGTCTGCCATCCGTCGATTCTCGAGGAGGCCGTGCGGATCGCCGCGCCGGCCGGCCGGATCGGCGTGCTCGGGTTTTCGTCGGAACCGTCGGCGATCGTGCAGGCGGAGCTGACGAAGAAGGAGTTGACGCTCGCGGCATCGCGGCTGAACTGCGCGATGTTCCCGCAGGTGATCGACTGGATTGCTCGCGGGCTGATCCAGCCGGAGCACATCGTTACGCACAAGGTGGGCTTTCGCGACGTCGCGCAGGCGTTCGAGATGGCCGAGCGCAATCCCGAGAAAAGCTGCAAGATCCTGCTTGATTTCGCGGGCGGCTGAGATCGGCTCGTGTCGCCGGCCGGGGCGCGTGGCACGGCCCCGGCCCCGGCCCCGGCCACCCGGCGCGAAGATGCGTCAGAACGACACCGTCGTCGTCAGCGTGACGAGCCGCGGCTCGCCGACCGCGACGATCAGGTTGCTGTTGCTCGACGGATAGTAGGTCTTGTCGAGCAGGTTCTTCACGTTGAGCTGGATGCGCGTCGGGAACTTGCCGATCGTCGTTTCGTAGGCCGCGAACGCATCGACGGTCACGTAGCCGGGCAGCGTGAAGCTGTTCGCGGTGTCGCCGGGCCGTGCGCCGACGAGCCGCGCGCCGCCGCCGAAGCGCCAGCGCCCCGGGAGGTTCGCGATCGCCGTGTCGTACACCGCGAACAGGCTGCCGGTGTGGCGCGCGACGTTGACGAGCGGTGTGTTGCTGTCGCGGTCGTTCGCGTTCGTGTACGCATAGCTGCCGATCAGGCTCAGGTGCCGCGTGAGCTGCCCCGCGACGTCGAGTTCGATCCCGCGCGAGCGCGCGGTGCCGATCGTCGACGTGATGTCGTTGACCGTGACCGCGACGTTGCGCTTGTCGATCTGATAGGCCGCGAGCGTGCCGGTGATGCCCGGCTTCAGGCTGAACTTCAGGCCGGCTTCCAGCACGCGGCCGAATTCCGGCGCGAGCGGCGCGGCCACGTTCGACGCGACGTTCGGCTTGAACGAACGGCTCACGTTCGCATACGCGGTCAGCGACGGCGTGAGCGCATACGCGAGCCCGAACTGCGGCAGCCACACGTTGCCGTGCGAGCGGTCGGCGAACACGAACGGCCGCCCCATTCCCGATTCCTGCTGCCAGTCCTCCCAGCGCAGCCCGCCGACCGCGGTGAGCCGGTCGGTGATCTTCACCGAGTCCTGCACGATCATCGAGTACGTGTGGACCTTCGAGAGCGAATCGCTCTGCTTCGTGCTCACCGTGCCGCCGGGCGCGAGCAGGCCGTAGACGGGATCGTAGAGATCGAAGCCCTTCGTCGCGGTGCCGCGGATCGTGTCGCCGCGGAAGCTGCGCTGCCGCTCGTATTCGCCGCCGACATAGAGCGCGTGGCTCATCCCCGCGAGCGTCAGGTTGCCGAGCAGGCCGAGCGTCGCGATCTGGTCGGAGTCGTTGCGTCCGAGGTTCGCGTCGGACGAGCGCGACAGCGCGCCGGTCGTGCTGTTGAAAGCGGTCGCGCGGGCGATGTATTGATCGTAGCGGTCGCGGCCCCAGCCGTAGGTCGCGCGCACGCGCCATGCGTCGGAGAAGCGGTGTTCGACGCGCGCGCGCAGCGTTTCCTGGATGCCGCCGCTTTGTGCCCACGCTTCCTCGTAGCGGCGATAGCGCAGCGCATCGTCGGGGCGGCCGTTCACGAGCACCGTTCCGCGATCGAACGGCATCGTGTAGTCGACGTACTGGTAGTTGACGTCGATCGACGTGTTCGCGTCGTGCCACGACAGCGCGGGCGCGATCAGCGCATTGCGCTCGCGGCCGAAGCTGCGCCAGTAGCGGCTCGTGTCGTATTCGCCGGTGAGCCGGAACGCGAGCGTGCCGCCCGCGACCTGGCCCGGCTTGCCGAGCGGGCCGGTCAGATCGAACTGCGCGCTGCTGCCGCCGTGGCTCGTGCGCGAGGCCGAAATCGAGCCGCCGAACGTGTCCTCCGGCTTGCGCGTGACGAGGTTGATCACGCCGCCCGGGTCCTGCATCCCGTACAGCAGCGAAGCCGGGCCCTTCAGCACTTCGACGCGGTCGATCGTCGCGAGGTAGCTGTGCAGCACCGGCGTGCGCACGCCGTCGACGAGCACGGAGCCGTCGTTGTTCGAGCCGAAGCCGCGCTTGATGAACGCGTCGCGCGTGCCGCCGAGCGTGTTGGTCTGCGTGACGCCGCTGATGTTGCCGAGCACGTCGTCGAGCGAGCGCGCCTGCTGGTCCTGCATCACGCTGCTGCTGACCACGGCGACCGATTGCGGAATCTCCTTGAGCGGGCGATCGTCGCCGCCGGCGACGCTGCTCGTGCGCGGCTGGTAGCCGACGGTCGGATCGACGGCTGACGATGCGCTGACGCTGATCGTCGGCAGTTCGCGTTCGGGGCGCGCGGGTGTCGACGAGGGCGAGGACGTGGCCGCCGAAGCCGTGGCGGCAGGTTCGGCATCCGCATGCGCGCCGCTTGCGACGCAAAGCGTGATCAGGGCAGGCAGGCTCGCGCGCCACGGACGAAGCGTCCGGGCGCGGTGGGGCGTTCGGCGGGATGGCATGAATCGATGAATGGACGGAGTGCTAAGGACGATGATGCGGACCGCGGCGCCTTTACTGCGTCGCGCGGAGGATGCGCATGATATACGTAATGAGAATCGTTTGCAATTGTAAAGAGGCCGATGCGGACCGGGCATCGCGATTGCCGGGCCGCCGGCCGTCTGCTACCGTAGCGCCCAAAATCAAACGCAGTGAAATTCAATGAGAGCCGGGGGCCGCACCATGTCATCTTCCTGTCACGTCGCGTGCCGCGCGACGTCGCGCACCGCAGCCGACCATGCGGGTGCTGAAGTGATCGCAGCCGTGTTCCGCGATTCGAACGATTGACGCAACGGCCGCACGATCATTCTCGGGTGTTTCGCCGGGCAGCCGCGAAGCGCCGCGAACGATTACTTCAACCACCACGCTTGACGGGAGACCACCCAATGAAAAAGAGTTCCGCGCCGTTCATGACGGCCGCGCTGGCTGCCTGCGCGATGCTGGCGGGCGTTCACCAGAGCGGCTACGCCGCGCCGGCCGCCGAGCCCGCGATCGATGCGCACTACGCCACCGTGATCGAGGCCTACACGCAGGACATGGCCGCCGCGAAGACGAAATACGACGGCAGGCGCCTCGCGTTCGTCGGCGCGGTGATGCGCATGGGCAGCGACCCGGGCGGTACGTACTTCGGTGCGTTGACGGCCGACGGCGAGCAGTTCGACACGCATTTCGACGCGGCCGACCAGGCCGCGTTGAAACCGAAATTCCCGGGCGGCGAGATCAAGCCGTTCACGGCGTCCGCGAATTTCCGCTTCAGCTGCGTGAACGAAGGTTATATCGACGCGCCGGTGCTGCCCGGGCTGAAGCTGTCGCATTGCCGGCTCGCCGATTGATCGAGGTGCGGTGTCCGGCGTTCAGAACTTCTGCTGGATGCCGGCCATCACGCCGAGCTGATTCATCCCGGTGCCGACCGTCCCGCCGGCCGCGACCGCGTTCGCAGCCAGCGCGCTGTTGAACATGTAGCCCACCGACGTATAGACGGTCGTCCGCTTCGACAGGAAATAGTTCGCGCGCCCGACGACCAGCGTCGCGTTCGTGCCTTCCTTGTTTTCGCGGCGTTGCAGGTAGCGCACGCCCTGCAGGTCGAGCGCGAGGTAGGGCGTCGCGTAGTACGTGCCGCCCGCGAACACGATGTCGGCCTGCAGGTGCTCGGCCGCCGCGAGGTTGCGGCGGATCCACCCGGCGCCGAGTTTCGCGGGGCCGATCTTCACGTAGCCCGCGACGATGTCGCGCGTGTCGGTGTAGGCCGGATTGTTCAGCGGCGCGAGCGCGCCGCCGCCGCCGCGCATCACGTCGTGCGACGCGGCCAGCCCGAAATTGCTCGCGTCATACGCGAGCATCGCCGTGTATTGGCGGCACGCGACGATGTCACCGGGCACCTGTCCGGCGCAGCCCGTCGCCGACGGTCCCGCCGGTCCGGCCGCGTCGCGGCCGAAGCTGTAGGTCGCGCCGAGCGTCACGCCGTGGAACGTGCCCTTGTAGCCGATCGCATTGTCGCTGCGCGCGTTCGGCAGATACGAGTCGAAATCCGCCATCGAATGAATCGACGGGCCGATCACGTCGGCATTGGTCAGCACGATCATCGACATGTTCATCTGGCGGCCGAGGGTCAGCGCGCCGAACGGGCTGTTCACGCCGACGTTCGCCTGCCGCCCGAACAGGCGCCCGCCGTAGTTCAGCGCGCCGGTGCCGGGCTGGAAGCCGTTTTCGAGCACGAAGAAGGCCTGGTAGCCGCCGCCGAGATCCTCCGTGCCTCTCAGGCCCCAGCGTGACGGCACTTCGCCGGTCAGCGTCGGCATCCCGGTGAACGATCCGCCGCGCGCGGCGTTGTTGTAATAGGACACGCCGGTATCGATGATCCCGTACAGCGTGACGCTGCTTTGCGCACAGGCCGGTCCGGCCAGCGCCATCGCCGTCGCGAGTGCGACGCCCAGTTTCGTTTTCATGGCTGTCTCCAAACAGTATGTAGATGTACTTATCGATTTTTTTATTGCCCCGGACATGACCGAGATGCCGACGGGTATCGGCAGGACTGCGGGTGTCGCGTGTTACGAGATCGCCGGATCGCGTTGCCGGTGCGGCGCCGCGACACGCGCGCCCGCCACGGCGACGGCGATCGCCGCGCCGGCCATCGGCACGAGGAACGCGAAATAGAGGTGGGGCACGGACCAGCCGTCGTCCAGCAGCGCACCGACCGTCATTGGCGACAGGATCGCGCCGAGGCGTCCGATGCCGACCGCGAGACCGATGCCGGTCGTGCGGATCTCGGCGGGATACGGCGTTGGCGACAGCGCGTACATGCCGGCCACGCACGCGTTGATCACGGCGCCGAGGAACACCGCGACGATCATCCCGGTGCCGAGCGAGCCGGTGTTCGCGCCGAACGCGACCATCAGTGCGCCGCCCAGCAACAGCGTCGCGCCCAGCAGGCTGCGCAGGCCGAACCGGGTCGACAGCAGGCTGAACAGCGACGCGCCCGCGATGCCGCCGAGGTTGAGCAGCACGCCGCCGGTCACACCCTGCGAGGCCGACAGGCCGGCCTGGACCAGCAGCTTCGGCGTCCAGCTGACGACGAAATAGAAGCTGCCCATCACGAGGAAGAATGCGATCCAAAGCGCGATCGTGCGACGCGTGAGCGGCGCGCGCAGCACGGCTGTCCAACTTGAGGCGGGGCTCGCCGTGTCGATGGATGCGCTCGCGGCCGGCAGCGCATCGATCGGCGCGCGCTTCATTCTGGCGAGGATGCGGTTGATTTTCTGCAGCGCGTCGTCCGGACGCCGCGCCAGCAGGAAGTCGAGCGATTCCGGCAACAGCGCGAGCACCATCGGGATCGCCATCAAGGTCAGGATGCCGCCGAACGCGAACACGCTGCGCCATCCCCATACCGACAGCAGGTAACCGGCGAGAACGCCGCCGGCGGTAGCGCCGATCGCATAGCCGGTCGACTGCATGCCGATCGCGGCGCTGCGCCATTTGTTCGATGCGTACTCGCCGCTGATGACGGTCAGGCTTGCGAGCATCCCGCCGATGCCGAGCCCGGTATAGGCGCGCGCGACGGCGAGTTGCAACGTGCTGTGCGTGGCCGCACAGGCCAGCATGCCGGTCGAGATCACCGCGAGGCAGAGCAGGATGATGCGGCGGCGGCCGACGCGGTCGGCCAGCGGGGCGATCAGCACCGAGCCGATCCCCATGCCGGCCAGCCCGGCGCTCAGCAGCAGGCCGATTTCCTTGCCGCTCAGTTTCCACTCGGCCGCCAGGTGCGGCGCGGCAAACGCGATGGCCAGCACGTCGAAGCCGTCGAGCATGTTCAGCACGACGCAGGCCGTGACCGCCATCGTCTGGAACGCGCTCATCGGGGACGCGTCGATCGTATTGCGGATATTTTCGCTCACGTCAAAGATCCTTGATAAAAATAGTATGACTAATCGAATGGGATGAAATCGAAGCCGACAGCGGCGAATGGGACGAAAGCGAATGCGTGGGTTGACGGGCAACCCGGGGAACGCCCATCGCGGCCGGCTCGCGTCGTTCGCGCGCCGGCGCGAGGGTTACGCGGGGTCGGGCTGCAGCAGCAGCCGCTCGATCACGCGCCGCGCGCGATTGGGGCCCGCGTCGACGTGAATGTCGATCTGGCGGCCGTCCGGAAACCGCAACTGATTGCGGTATTGCGCTTCGATCACGGTCTTGTCTTCATCGAACGTCGCCGCGGATTGCTCGATGACCGTTCGCGCGATGCGTTCGACGTCGTGTTGCGGATTGGTCGCGACGGTCCAGAAGTAGTGCGTCGTCGTTTCCGTCTCGGGCGTGATGCCGTGGAAGCCGCGCATGTGAAAACCGCCGCGCGCCGGGTCGTGAAGGTCGCCGGTGCCTGCGTCCATCGCGCCGGTCCAGATCCGGATATGCGACACGTGGAATTCGATTTCCTGCCAGCGGTCGACGCGGCCCGTGAACGGCCACGCGGCCGTGTAGGTCGGCGGCGGGTCGGACGCCGGCATCCGGCGGACCAGTGTCACCGTGTCGCCGTCGCTGCTGACGCGGGTTTCCGCGCCCATATGCAGCGGCGCGTTACCGCCGATCGTTTTCAGATGAACGTAGCCGAGGTGGCTCAGGTCCATCAGGTTGTCGTGAATCAGCTGATACGGCGCGTCGTAATGGTAGTGGCCGCCGCCGAACCGGTATTGCGGATCCGTGTGGAACGCATAGCGCGGCGGCGCGCAGCTCGGTTGGGCGTGCGCGTCGGCGCCGATCCAGATCCATACGATCGCGTCCTGCTCCTGCACCGGATACGACGCCACGCACGCCTTCGCCGGAATGCGTTCCTGCCCGGGAATCTCCACGCAGGTGCCGCCGCGGTCGAACAGCAGCCCGTGATAGCCGCAGCGCAGGCCGCGCGCTTCGAGCGAGCCGCACGACAGCGGCAGCGACTTGTGGCAGCAGCGATCCTCCAGCGCGCCGACTTCCCCGGACGGCAACCGGAACAGCACGACCGGGCGGCCGAGCAGCGTGCGGGCGACGGGGCGGTCCGTCAGTTCGGATGACAGCGCGGCGACCCACCATCGGTCGACCGGGAATTGAGCAGTACTGATGGGTGCCTGGGCAGGTCGTTCCATTGATCGTCTCCAGTATTGTGGTTGGCCGCCGCGTATCGGGCGGTCCGTCTACAGATCGAGGACCAGCAGGTCGCTTCGCGATCGGGAGCAGCACGGCATGAACTGGTCGCCGGCCGCTTGTTCCGCTTCCGTCAGATACGAATCGCGATGATCGGGCTCGCCTTCGAGCACGCGCGTCATGCAGGTGCCGCATACGCCTTGTTCGCACGACGTCAGCACGTCGATGCCGTTGGCCGCCAGCGCCGCGATGACCGTGCATTCGGCCGGCACGTCGATCACCTTGCCGCTGCTCGCGATCCGGACCTTAAACGCGCGATCCGCGCCGGACGACGCAACCGCACCGCCGAAGAACTCGTAGTGCAGCCGCGCTTCGGCCCAGTTGCGCTCGCGCGCGGCGTTCAGCACTGCATCCATGAAGCCGCGCGGGCCGCATACATACAGGTGCGTGCCGTCCGGCGCGGCGGCGAGCACCGCGGCGAGGTCGAAGCGTTGCGCGGGGTCGCCGTCGTCGACGTGGAAGCGGACGCGATCATGGAACCCGGCAGCGTTGATCCGCTCGACGAAGGCCATGCGATCGGTCGAACGCGCGCAGTAGTGCATGTCGAACGGCAGGCCGGACGAGAACAGCCGTTCGGCCATGCTGAGGATCGGCGTCACGCCGATTCCGCCGGCGAGCAACAGGTGGTGTGGGGCGTCGGGCGCGAGCGGGAATTGATTGCGCGGCATGCCGATCCGCACGGTATCGCCTTGCCGGACTTCGTCGTGAATCGCGCGCGACCCGCCGCGGCCCTCGGCATCGCGCAGCACCGCGATCTGGTAGCGATCGCCGTGCTCCGGGTGGTTGCACAGCGAGTACTGGCGCACGAGCCCGCCCGGCAGATGCACGTCGATATGGGCGCCGGCGTCGAAGCGCGGCAGGGGCGAACCGTCGTCGCTGACGAATTCGAAGCCGCAGATGTCGCGCGCTTCCTGCCACTTGCGGGCCACGCGAACCGTCAGCGTCGCGGCGCTCATGACGCCTCCTTGATCTGCGCGACCGGAATCACGGGCCGCTGCGGGCTCGCCGCACTTTCTTCGGCGAGCAGCCGCTCGATCACCTTGCGCGACAGCACGCCGCCGGCGTCGATGTTGAGCTTGAGCAGCTTGCGCTCCGGCCACTGCTCGAGGTTGAGCTGCTGGCGCTCGAGCATCTCGAGATCCTCGGCGAAGATCTTGCCCTGGCCTTCGCGGATCTCGGCGGTCAGCGCGTGATCGTCGGGCCGGAAGTTGCGCGCCATCCCCCAGAAGTACCAGATCGAGGTGTC
Organism: Burkholderia sp. BCC1996; assembly: GCF_905339955.1. Lineage (NCBI taxonomy): Bacteria > Pseudomonadati > Pseudomonadota > Betaproteobacteria > Burkholderiales > Burkholderiaceae > Burkholderia > Burkholderia sp. BCC1996. The sequence continues at coordinate 21,319 of NZ_CAJPHM010000028.1, read as the reverse complement.
CGTCTCCGGTGTGATGAAGTCGACCACGATCGACGACGCCTTCAGCTCCGCCGGCGCGTCGTAGCCGCCGTGGCCCGCATGCGCGACGCCCACTTCGATCATCACGTGGCTCGGCGGCGTGAAGCGGCAGATCTGCCAGCGGTCGACCGGCACGTCGTCGGCCAGCCCGTTGCCGCGCAGCGCCATCCGCCAGAACGGCGGCGGCATCACGTTCTCCATGAAGCGGCTGGTGACGACTTCGTCGCCATTGCTGGTGGTCTTCGGCGCGGCTTCGTCGATTTCCTTCTGGCCGATGCTCGTTGCATGCACGTAGGTCTCGTGCGTGAGGTCCATCAGGTTGTCGATCATCAGCCGGTAGTCGCAACGGATGTGATACAGGCCGCCGCCGTGCGCCCAGGCCGGATCTTCGGCCCATTGCAGCGCGGGCAGCCTCGCGGGATCGGCTTCGGACGCGTCGCCCGGCCAGACCCACACGAATCCGTACCGTTCGACCACCGGAAAGCTGCGGATCGGCGGGAAGCCGCCGACGCGCTGGCCCGGCATGCCGGCCGTCTTGCCGTTGCAGCCCATTTCGAGCCCGTGATAGCCGCACACGAGCACGCCGTCACGCACGAAACCCAGCGACAGCGGCGCACCGCGGTGCGGGCAGAAATCCTCGAGCGCGGCGACCTGGCCGTCCGCCGCGCGGTAGAACACCATCGATTCGTTGCAAATCTTGCGTCCCAGCGGCTTGCCGTTGATCTCGTCGGGCGTGCAGGCCACATACCAAGCGTTCTTGAGAAACACGTTGTTCGTCTCCTTCAGGGCGGTGCCGCCGGTACGCGGCAACTCGTCATTCCGTGTACTGAATGTGATTCAGTGTACTCATTGAGATTGGCTGGAGCAAGGCGAGCGGTATACTGGTTTTCCCGGGAAATGGCGTGAGGCAGCGCCATGCCGTCGGCGCACGCAACGGCGTGCGCCGCCTATGTCATCGACTCATTCATGGAAAAAACGAATCCCGCCGACGCGCCGGTTTTCCCGCTCGACCTGTACGACGAGCCCGGGCACCTGATCCGGCGCGCGCACCAGATCGCAGTCGCGATGTTCTACGAGAAGCTGGGCCGGGACGTGACGCCGGTGCAGTACGCGGTCCTGCGGATGCTCTACGAGTGCCCGGGGCTCGATCAGGTGACGCTCGCGCAGCGGGTGGCGCTCGACACGTCGACCACTGCCGATCTCGCGGTCCGGCTCGAGGCGAAAGGATTGATCGTCCGCGAAGTGCTGCCGCGGCGTCAGCGGCGCCTGCTGCTGACGCCGGCGGGCGTCGAGCTGCTCACGCACCTGATTCCGTCGGTGAAGGAATTGCGCGCTGGCCTGTTCGACGGCATGGGCGAGGACGATTCGCAGGAACTGATGCGCTTGTTGCGCAAGTTCGTCCATCTGAATAACGAGCAGAGCCGCGCGCCGCTGCGGGTGAGCGAGGAATCGTAGCGGTTGGACTCGGCTCGATGGAGCAGGTGATGCGGCAAGGCGCCAGGCGCGCCGCACCGCCTGCCGGCGTCACGCGCGTGACGCTTCGCCTTCGAGCCGCCGCACCGCTTCCGCGACTTCGTTCCTGAAGCGCACCAGCGCCGCCTGCTCCGGCGCGGGCGGCTGCACGGCCGCCCACAGCATGTCGATCAGCTGCGTGGCCGTCGTTTCCGTATCGAGCTTGCGGTGCCCGAGGATTGCATCCCACAGCACGTGCTCGATCGGCCCGAACACCATCGAGCGCAGCAGGCTCAGCGGCATGTCGCGGCGCACCTGCCCGGCCGCCTGGCCGCGCGCGAGCACGTCCATCAGCGGCGCCGTGTAGCGGCGCTGCAGTGCGGTGAGCTCGTCGCTCAGCGCATGCTGCTTCGCACGCCCCTCCGACAGCACCAGCGCGCACAGCCCCGTGCCGTTCACCAGCATCAGCCGCAGGTGCGTGCGCACGATGAACGCGAACTGCTGTTGCACCGGCGCGTCCTGCGGCATCCCGAGTTCGAACGCGGCAATGATTTCGTCATACCAGTCGGCGATCACACGCGCGCACAGCTCGCGCTTGCCGCGGAAGTAGCTGAACACCGTCGCCTCCGACACGCCGACGCGCTGCGCGATCTCGGCGGCCGTCGCATGCTCGTAGCCCTTTTCGGCGAACACTTCGCGGCCGGCGCGCAGGATGTCCTGCACGCGCTGCTGGGACTTGCGCCCGGCGGGGGCGCGCGACGGCTCGGCGCGATCGGCTTTGGCGGTGGCGGTCATGGTGTCGGCGGTAGCGGCTGTCATCTCGCAATGATATCTGAGTGTCACTCAAAAAACTATTGACGACAAGCCGGACGAGGCGCGAAACTGTGCAAAATTTCCACTGTATTGGCTTAATGAATCGACGCATTGATCCGATTTGAGCGAAACTCAGAAATCGGCGCGTGCGACCCACTTTCTGGAGACGGAGGAGACATGATCAACCTGCCCGGTGTGCAATTCATGCTCGGTGAAGACATCGAGATGCTGCGCGACGCCGTCGCGACGTTCGCGGCGAAGGAAATCACGCCGCGCGCGGCGGAGGTCGACCGCACCGACCAGTTTCCGATGGATCTGTGGAAGAAGTTCGGCGATCTCGGCGTGCTCGGGATGACGGTCGCCGAGGAATACGGCGGCGCGAACATGGGCTACACCGCGCACATGGTCGCGATGGAGGAGATCTCGCGCGCATCGGCGTCGATCGGCCTGTCGTACGGCGCGCACTCGAACCTGTGCGTGAACCAGATCCACCGCAACGGCACCGACGCGCAGAAGCAGAAGTACCTGCCGAAGCTCGTGTCGGGCGAACACATCGGCGCGCTCGCGATGAGCGAGCCGAACGCGGGCTCCGACGTCGTCAGCATGAAGCTGCGCGCGGACAAGCGCGGCGACCGTTACGTGCTCAACGGCACGAAGATGTGGATCACCAACGGCCCCGACTGCGACACGCTCGTCGTCTACGCGAAGACGGACCTCGACGCCGGCCCGCGCGGCATCACCGCATTCATCGTCGAGAAGGGGATGAAGGGCTTCTCGGTCGCACAGAAGCTCGACAAGCTCGGCATGCGCGGGTCGCACACGGGCGAACTCGTGTTCCAGGACGTCGAGGTGCCGGAGGAGAACATCCTCGGCCAGCTCAACGGCGGCGTGAAGGTGCTGATGAGCGGCCTCGACTACGAACGCGCGGTGCTGTCGGGCGGCCCGACGGGCATCATGGCCGCGTGTCTCGACGCGGTGGTGCCGTATATCCACGACCGCAAGCAGTTCGGCCAGTCGATCGGCGAATTCCAGCTGATCCAGGGCAAGGTCGCCGACATGTACACCACGTTCCAGGCGTGCCGCGCGTACCTGTACGCGGTCGGCCGCCATCTCGACTCGGCGGGCAGCGACCACATCCGCCAGGTGCGCAAGGACTGCGCGGGCGTGATCCTCTACACGGCAGAGAAGGCGACGTGGATGGCCGGCGAGGCGATCCAGATCCTCGGCGGCAACGGCTACATCAACGAATACCCGGTCGGCCGTCTGTGGCGCGACGCGAAGCTCTACGAGATCGGCGCCGGCACGAGCGAGATCCGCCGGATGCTGATCGGCCGCGAGCTGTTCGCGGAAACGATGTAACGCCCCACGTCACGCGAACGGAGCCCCGTCGATGCCGATCATCGAATCGAAACTGAACCCGCGTTCGGAAGAATTCCGCGCGAACGCCGCGGCGCTGGAGGCGGTCGTCGCCGACCTGCGCGCGAAGATCGAACAGCTCGCGCAAGGCGGCGGCCCGGCCGCGCGCGACAAGCACCTGTCGCGCGGCAAGCTGCTGCCGCGCGACCGCATCGCGCAACTGCTCGATCCGGGTGCGCCGTTCCTCGAGCTGTCGCAGCTCGCCGCGAACGGCATGTACAACGACGACGCGCCGGGCGCGGGCGTGATCACCGGGATCGGCCGGATCGCGGGCCGCGAGTGCGTGATCGTGTGCAACGACGCGACGGTCAAGGGCGGCACCTACTACCCGATGACCGTGAAGAAGCACGTGCGCGCGCAGGAAATCGCCGCGGAAAACCGGCTGCCGTGCGTGTATCTCGTCGATTCGGGCGGCGCGAACCTGCCGAACCAGGACGACGTGTTTCCCGATCGCGACCACTTCGGCCGCATCTTCTTCAACCAGGCGACGATGTCCGCCGCGGGGATCGCGCAGATCGCGGTCGTGATGGGCTCGTGCACGGCGGGCGGCGCGTATGTGCCGGCGATGAGCGACGAGTCGATCATCGTGAAGAACCAGGGCACGATTTTCCTCGGCGGCCCGCCGCTCGTGAAGGCCGCGACCGGCGAGGAAGTGAGCGCCGAGGATCTCGGCGGCGGCGACGTGCACACGCGCCTGTCGGGCGTGGCCGACCACCTCGCGCAGAACGACGCGCATGCGCTGTCGATCGCGCGCAACATCGTCGGTCACCTCGCGCCGAAGATCGCGTCGCCGGTGGCGCTGCGCGAACCGAAGCCGCCGCGCTACGACGCGAAGAGCCTGTACGGCGTGATTCCGGTCGACACGCGCAAGCCGTTCGACGTGCGCGAGGTGATCGCGCGCATCGTCGATGATTCGGAGTTCGATGAATTCAAGGCGCGCTTCGGCACGACGCTCGTCACGGGCTTCGCGCACATCTGGGGCCATCCGGTCGGGATCGTCGCGAACAACGGCATCCTGTTCTCCGAATCGGCCGTGAAGGGCGCGCATTTCATCGAGCTGTGCTGCCAGCGCAAGATTCCGCTCGTGTTCCTGCAGAACATCACGGGCTTCATGGTCGGCCGCAAGTACGAGAACGAAGGCATCGCGCGCCATGGCGCGAAGATGGTGACGGCCGTGTCGAATGCGAAGGTGCCGAAGTTTACGGTGATCATCGGCGGCTCGTTCGGCGCCGGCAACTACGGGATGTGCGGCCGTGCGTTCGGCCCGCGTTTCCTGTGGATGTGGCCGAACGCGCGGATCTCTGTGATGGGCGGCGAGCAGGCGGCGTCGGTGCTCGCGACCGTGCGCCGCGACGGCATCGAGGCAAAGGGCGGCGCGTGGTCGGCCGAGGACGAAGAGGCATTCAAGCAGCCGATCCGCGACCAGTACGAGCGCCAGGGGCATCCGTACTACGCGAGTGCGCGCTTGTGGGACGACGGCGTGATCGACCCCGCGCAGACGCGCGACGTGCTGGGCCTCGGCCTCGCCGCGTCGATGAACGCGCCGATCGACGACACGCGCTTCGGCGTGTTCCGCATGTAACGGCCGGGAGGGCTGACCGATGCGATACGAAACGATCAAGGTAAGCGAAGCCGGCCGTGTGGCGACCGTCACGCTCGCGCGGCCCGACGTGCGCAACGCGTTCAACGAGACGACGATCGCCGAGCTGACCACCGCGTTCGAGTGGCTCGACGCGCACGCCGGCGTGCGTGCGATCGTGCTCGCCGCGGAAGGCGCGGCGTTCTGCGCGGGCGCGGACCTGAACTGGATGAAGAAGATGGCCGGTTACTCGGACGACGAGAACCGCGCCGACGCGCGCAAGCTCGCGCGCATGCTCGAGGCGATCCACCGCTGCGGCAAGCCGGTGATCGCGCGCGTGCATGGCGACGCGTATGCGGGCGGCGTGGGTCTCGTCGCGGCGGCCGACATCGCGATCGCCGCCGACGGCGTGAAGTTCTGCCTGTCCGAAGCGCGGCTCGGGCTGATTCCCGCGACGATCGCGCCGTACGTCGTGCGGGCGATGGGCGAGCGCGCGGCACGCCGCTACTTCACGACGGCCGAGGTGTTCGACAGTGCGCGCGCCGCGTCGCTCGGCTTCATTCACGACGCGGTGCCGGCCGATGCGCTCGACGAAACGGTCGCGAAGCTGGCCGCGACGCTCGTCGCGAACGGCCCCGACGCCGTGCAGGCGTGCAAGCGGCTCGTCGCCGACGTGGCCGGCCGGCCGCTCGACGCGACGCTGATCGAGCAGACGGCCGACTGGATCGCGCGCACCCGCGCCGGCGCGGAAGCGCGCGAAGGGATCGCGTCCTTCCTCGAGAAACGCACGCCTTCGTGGCGTGAATGACGGCGTGCCCCTAACTTTCCGGACGACATCGAAGCCATGTTCGACAAGATTCTGATCGCCAACCGCGGTGAAATCGCCTGCCGCGTCGCCGCGACGTGCAAACGTCTCGGGATCGCGAGCGTCGCCGTCTATTCCGACGCGGACGCGAACGCGAAGCACGTCGCCGCCTGCGACGAAGCCGTGCACATCGGCGGCGCGGCGGCCGCGGACAGCTACCTGCGCATCGAGCGCATCATCGAGGCCGCGCGCGCGACCGGTGCGCAGGCCATCCACCCGGGCTACGGCTTCCTGTCGGAGAACGAGGATTTCGCGCATGCCTGCGAGGCGGCCGGCATCGCGTTCATCGGGCCGCCGGTCGGCGCGATCGCGGCGATGGGCTCGAAGGCTGCCGCCAAGGCGCTGATGCACGCGGCCGCGGTACCGCTCGTGCCCGGCTATCACGGCGACGACCAGGACGCGGCGAACCTGCATCTCGAAGCCGACGAGATCGGCTACCCGGTGCTGCTGAAGGCGAGCGCGGGCGGCGGCGGCAAGGGCATGCGCGTGGTCGAGCGCTCCGAGGACTTCCCGGCGGCGCTCGCGTCGTGCCAACGCGAGGCCGCGAGCAGCTTCGGCAACGACCGCGTGCTGATCGAGAAATACCTGACGCGCCCGCGTCACGTCGAAGTGCAGGTGTTCGGCGACACGCACGGCAACACCGTCTACCTGTTCGATCGCGACTGTTCGGTGCAGCGTCGTCACCAGAAGGTGCTCGAGGAAGCGCCGGCGCCGGGGCTGCATGAAGACGTGCGCCAGGCGATGGGCGAGGCGGCCGTCGCGGCCGCGCGCGCGGTGAATTACGTCGGTGCGGGCACCGTCGAGTTCATCATGACGGGCGAAGCGTTCTACTTCATGGAAATGAACACGCGCCTGCAGGTCGAGCATCCGGTCACCGAGATGGTCACGGGGCTCGATCTCGTCGAATGGCAGCTGCGCGTCGCAGCGGGCGAGCCGCTGCCGCTGAAGCAGGACGAACTGCGCGTGCAGGGTCATGCGATCGAGGCGCGTCTTTACGCGGAGAATCCGGCGCGCGGCTTCCTGCCGTCCACCGGCACGCTGAAGCACCTGCGGCTGCCGGAAGGCGTCGAGTTCGCGATCGGCGCGCCGGTGCGCGTCGACAGCGGCGTGCGCGAGGGCGACGCGATCACGCCGTTCTACGATCCGATGATCGCGAAGCTGATCGTGCACGGCGCGGACCGCGCGGAAGCGCTCGGCCGGATGCTGCGCGCGCTGCGGGCCTGCGAGGTGGTGGGCCTGCACACGAATGCCGCGTTCCTGCAGCGGATCGTCAACTGCGGGCCGTTTGCGAGCGCCGATCTCGACACGGGCCTGATCGAGCGCAACCACGATGCGCTGTTCGCGCCGCAACAGCCGCCGCGCGCGACGCTCGCGCTGGCCTGCGCGGCACTGCTCGCGCGCGAACGCGGCGCGGCCGCACGGGAAGGCGCGTCGCCGTGGGGTGCACTGCCGGACTGGCGGCTGAACGGCGGCTATCGCCGCACGCTCGAATGGCATGCGCCCGATCGCGACGCGGACGTGACGGTCACCTACGAGGACGACCGCGGCAGCACGCGCCTCGCCACCGGAGACGCGGCCGCGCAACCGTTCGCATGGACGCGCGGCGCGACGCCGCTCGACTTCGACGTGACGCTCGACGGCGTGCGCAGCAGCGGCCGCGTGTATGCGGACGGCGACAGTTTCCACGTGTTCACGCAGGGTGTCGCCGAGACCTTCGAATGGCGCAACGTGCTCGCGCACGCGGGCGATACCGAGCATGGCGGCGGCCGCCTCACTGCGCCGATGCCCGGCAAGGTGATCGCGGTGCTGGTCGAGCCGGGCCAGAAGGTCGAGGCCGGCACGCCGCTGATCGTGATGGAAGCGATGAAGATGGAGCACACGATCGGCGCGCCGGGCGCGGGCGTCGTCGCGGAAGTGCTGTACGGCGTCGGCGACCAGGTCGCGGATGGCGCGCAGTTGCTGATGATGGCGGAAGGCTGATCGCGGCGTGTGCCGCGCACGGGCCGGCGTGGCGCCTCGCGGCGCGGCGCCGGCCTCGTCGCATTTCGCATCCGGCCGTCGGCGATGGCGTGCATGGCCAGGCCCGCACGGTGCGGACGACGGCTCTCGGCCGCATCGCGTATGACCATGCCTGACAGTCTGGCGGCCGGCGCTCCGCTAGACTGGCGGATTACTCACGTGGCCATTGCCGTGAGCTACACTGCATCCATTCAATCACGCCCCCCGCCGACGAGATGAAGTCTCCTGCCCTGAACGGCCTGCGCATCGGTATCACGATCGGCCTGCGCGCCCCCGACGAAAGCCTGTGGATCAACGGCATCAAGCAGAACGCGTTGTTTCTCGCGAAGTTGTTGATGGCGTCGCCGCATGGGTATCGCGTGACGCTGGTCAACACGACCGACGTGGCGCTTACCGACGCGCTGCCTTGGGATCGCCGCGTATACGACACGCGCGCGTTCGCCGACATGAAGGATGCGCTCGACGTGGTGATCGAGCTGGGCGGTCAGATCGACGGCGAGCAGACGGCCTACCTGAAGGCGCGCGGCGCGAAGATCGTCAGCTACTGCTGCGGCTTCGAGTACATCACCTCGATGGAATCGATACTGTTCGGCCGCCGCATGTGGGATTCGCTGTTCATCAACCGCGGCTACGACGAGTTGTGGGCCATTCCGCAGATCGCGGAGTCGTCGCTGCCGTTCCTGCAGTCGCTGCGCCGTTGCCCGGGGCGCGTCGTGCCGTTCGTGTGGGACCCGATGTGTCTGGAGGCGCGTGCGCAATCGCTGCCGGAGCGTGGCGAATACCGGCCGCGCAGCGAACCGGGCAAGCGGCTGACGGTGATGGAGCCGAACCACAACGTCGTGAAGTTCTGCATGTATCCGATGCTGATCATCGACGAGGCGTATCGCCGCGACCCCGACGCGATCTGCTTCACGCACGTGACGAACGCCGATCGCCTCGCGCACAACAGCCCCGAGTTCGTGACGCTGATGAACTACCTGGACATCGTGCGCGCGGGCAAGGCGAGCTTCGTCGGGCGTTTCGACACGCCGTTGTTCCTGGCCGACATGACCGACATCGTCGTGTCGCATCAATGGGCGAACCCGCTCAACTATTTCTATTTCGACGTGTGCTGGCAGGGTTATCCGCTCGTGCACAACGCGAGCCTCGTGCCGGACCTCGGCTACTACTATCCCGGCAACGACGTGCAGAAGGGCACCGAGGCGCTGCTGCACGTGCTGCATACGCACGACGACGACTGGCAAGGGTATGCGCGGCGGCAGCGCGAGATCCTGCGCCGCTATACGTCGGCGAACCCCGCGCTCGTCGCCGACTACGACGCGCTGCTCGCGAACCTGATCGGCGCGACGGCGGCATAAGGCTGCACGACGCGGCACGCGCCGCCGCCTGCGGCCCGCGGCCGCATTCGATCGCGATTTGCGCGATCGAATGCGGTCGGCTTGATCCCGCCGCATGCCGTCAACCGGATTGTCCCGGGTTAATGTCTGAAGAAATGAGCCGTTAAAAAAGAAACCGCCGAACCGGGGAGATTCGACGGTTTTTGAAGGCACGAATTTGACGGCTCCGAGGGAAGTCCGTCAAAAATAATTTTATAGGTTAACTAGTCGGAAAGATTGTTAAATATCTTTCGATCGATGGCTGCCGTATAATTCGACTTAATTATTGTCGTTCAAGTCAGCCGGATTATCATTCAAATATTTTCAATATCGTTTGAAACGGCAAAATTGAATTCTGTGGAGACCGAATGCGTCGTCGCAACGCAATGGCTGCACGGTTTGCCAGCGGTTGCGAGGAATCCGGCCGTCGGGTCCGGGTAGCGTTTCGCTGGCGCGCATTTGTCATATGATATTTCAAACATCCGATTTTTGAAACGGGCCTTGCGATAAATTGATTCACCCGAAGATGTTCGGGTGGGGCAAATAACCAGTATCGATCGGAGTATCGTCGACGTTTTTGTGTAACCTGTCGCACTCTTGTCGATGTGCGCGTGTGGTGTATTTTCGGTGTTTGAATATCATTGACAATATCTGATTTGACGGCACGCCGGAATAAAAAGTACGCTCCCGAAAAAGATCGAAAAAGAGGTTGGGCCGGGTAGGCGGTGGTGCGCGTCGTGGTCGGCTCGCGCCACATGTATCGAGAGCGCGGGCCGTCATCGGCGGTCCGACAATTGCCGGAGCGCCGGATGAATGCGGTCGAACCTCGCCTGGAGGCGAACAGCGTAGCGAATCGGGACGAGATCGATCTCGTATTCGGCGCGCCTGACGATCACCCCGACCTTGCGTCGGTACGCAGTTTCGTCGAAAGCCGGCTCGGATTCGCGCGAGAGCCGGTTTGCCGCGCCGATTTGTCGGGCGGCGTGCTGTATCACGAATGCCTCGCGCGGCTGCGCTGGGGCGCGCGCGATGTCTTGCCGCCGCTCGCGTTCCTGCCGCGCCTCGAATCGCTCGGGCTGATGCGCTGGTTCGACCGGCTCGTGGTGGGCCGGACGATCGACGCGCTGCGCGCCGATCCGAAGGCCGTGTACGGCTGCAACGTCACGGCGACGAGCGCGGTCGTGGACGACGCGTGGCTCGCCCTGTTCAGGCGGCTCGAGCGCGAGCCGTCGGTCGCGGCGCGGCTGGTCGTCGAAATCACCGAGACGGGGCCGCTGAACCCCGTCGCGGGCCGGTCGTTCGTGAACCGGTTTCGCCAGGCCGGGTGCCGCGTCGCGATCGACGATTTCGGCGTCGGCTTCAGCGCGCTGAACAACCTGGTGGTCGGCAATCCCGACATCGTGAAGCTCGACAGGTCGGTCCTGTCGCTGATCAAGCGCAACGCGATCGGGCGCTACCAGTTTCGCCGGCTGATCGCGTTCGCGCACGAAAGCGCGCGGCACGTCGTCGTCGAAGGCGTGGAGAACGAGATCGACCGGCAGATCATCCTGGATTCCGGCGTCTCATGGGCGCAGGGCATCCGCTTTACATGGCGGTCACCGGCCGCCGCATGACGCTGCGGCGCGGGCGCGGCGCGCCGGCATCATACAACGAAGAATTGAATAGGGGCGTGGGCATGGCGGCGACGAAGAAGGCCGGGCACGGAACGGGCACGCAGGCGGCCGATGCGCGCGAGCTCGTCGCGATCGCCGAACTGGCCGAGATGCTGGAGCAACTCGGCGCCGACGCGATTGACGCGACCGTTGCACCGGTCGACGTCATGCCGTTTCTCGACGGCCTGAAGGACGTCTCGCAACACATTCACCGGATGAAACCGCTCGATGCCGACGGTCGCGAGCGCGCGGCGCGACACTATTTCGCCGGTGTGTTCGCGGGTGCTTGCGGCGACGATTCGGCGATCGCGTGCGGCGTATCGGGCAGTCTGGCGCAACAGGCCGGCGATGTCGGCCCCGCGGCGGCACGTTGTTTCGCGAGGCTTGCGCGCATCGGCCGGCGGCATGGCCGTGCGTTCGCCGAGCGACGCGGGCAGCGCGTGCCGGCTTGACGCCGGTTCGTGCATCACGTCCTCGTCAGGTTCTCGTCACGCTCCTCAGGAGTACTACCGCTTGCGTCGCGCGGCAAGGTCACTCGTCAATCCTTCCCGAAGCCACCCAGCACGAGCGCCAGCGCGCGGTCGACCGCATCGTCCCAGCGGCCCGGATGCGCGGCGCGCACGATCCGGATGCCCGGGTACAGCGCGGTACGCGAGCCGGTTTCCCAGCGCGCATCGGCTTTCGGGCTCAGCAGCAGGACGGCCGGCACGCCCAGCGCGCCGGCCAGGTGGATGTGCGCGGTGCAGGTGGTGACCACGGCGTCCATCGCGAGCATCAGTGCGGCCAGATCGCTGAAATCGCCGATCGCGTGATGCGGGAACGTGACTGGCAGATCCGACGGCTCGGACTGCGCGGCGATATCGCGGTTGATGCAGTACGCGGCATGGCCGCGCAGCCGCGCGAGCGGCGCGAGGTCGCGCAGGCTGGCCGCGCGCAGGAAGCGCGCATCGCTTTCGTCGCGGCCGCGCCAGTTGAGGCCGATGCGGCGCGTGCCCGGTGCGCTGCCATCGCGCGCGACGCGTTCGCGCCATGCCGCCGCCCGTTCGGGCGGGCACGACAGGTAGGCGGCCGGCGCACCGGCCGGTGCCGGCGCGTAGCCGAACTGCGCGGCCAGCACCAGGAACGAACACCAGTAGTCGTGAGCGATCTGCGACGTGTCGACCCACGCGCCGTGTGCGGCGACGACTTCGATGCGCGGGAACGTATGGCGCATCAGGTCGGCCAGCGCGGCGGGGACGATGACCGTCACCGCCACGCCGTCGAGCGCGTCGAGCGCATGCAGGTAGCGCGCGTACTGGAGCTGGTCGCCGACCCCGCCGTAGCTGATCACGAGCAGCCGCTTGCCGTGCAGCGGCTGGCCGTCGTAGAGCCGTTCCGTCGGCAGCCCGAACCGTGCGGCCGTGAGCACGTTCTCGCTGGCGATGGTCGCGCGTGCGGCTTCGTCGCGTCGGCCGGCACGCAGCAGCAGCGCCGAGCGCGCGAGTTCGACGCGCCCGCGCAGCGCGTCGGGCAGCGCGGCCGGTTCGCCGATGCGTTCGAGTGCCGCGAGCCCGGCATCGGGCGCGCCGGCGAAGCCGTAGCACGACGCGAGCTGGAACGCGATCGCATCGTCGTCGAGGCCCCGGCCGCGCGCGCACAGCCAGCGGGCGATCGCGTGGCCCCATTCGCAGCGGGATTCGTGGTCGAGCGCGCGGTTCCAGTGCGTTTCGGGCGCGTCGTCGGTCTCGGCTGACACGGCGGCATTCGCGTCATCGTCTGCCCGGGCGGATACGCGGCCGACGGGCTCGCCCGAGATGAACAGGCGTTGCCGGTCCCAGCGCGGGTTCGGCACGCACAACAGATTCGGCCCGTCGAACCGGTAGAACGTGTAATCGAGGCCGGCGAACGTATCGATGACGCGTGCGTCATCCGCGTTCCGGCAGGCGATCCAGCACCACGGCAGATGCGTTTCGATCAGCAGGCGCGCGCCGTGCAGCGCGTCGATCTCCATCCCGTCGATGTCGAGCTTCAGGAAATCGAGGCGCGGCAGGCCGAGCGAATCGAGCCTGACGGTCGGGGCGGGCGTGCCGTCGGCCGCGTGCGCGTCGACGCGTGCGGCCGGTTCGGCGCCGGCGGGGTGCCCGCCGTCTGCGTCGGGCACCGTCATCGTGCCGTTGCGGCTCGCGAGCCCCATGTTCAGCAGATGAAGGTTGTCGAGCTGGTTGAGCGCGACGGTGCCGCCGAGCGCATGGAACAGCGTGCGCCGCGGCTCGAACGCATGGACATGGCCGCCGCGATCGCGCAAGCGCTGCGCGATCGGCACGCAGACGAGTCCCGCATTCGCCCCGCCGTCCACCGCGAGCGCGCCGTCGGGCAACTGGTCGATCACCTGCATGATCGTGTCGAGCTCGCCCTGGTTGTGCGGCCGGCCGGTCTCGAGCAGCGCGTCGGCCTGCCGCGTGCTGTGCCGGTCGATGACGAACGGGCCGTGGATCGAATCGATCACGACGAAGTGGCGGACGGTGTGCTTCATGAACGGAGGGCGAACGGGCGCGGTCAGCCGAGCGCGCGCCCGGCGAACAGGCGCTGGATCTGCCCGGAATACGCGCGGACGTTGTGGTCGGCGAGCGTGTCGACCTGCTGCAGGCAGCGGCGGGCCGCTGCCGCGTAGTCGTCGAGCCGCGCGTCGTGCGTCTGCGCGGCGGTCGCGATCGCGCGTGCGGCGTCGAAGATCTCGAAGTCCGGGTAGTAATAGCCGACGTCGCGCAGGAACGGCGAGTTGTGCACGAGCGGATAGTTGCCGTACAGCGCGTCGTACAGCAGGTAGTTCAGGCCGTTTTCCCAATGGTGCGACACGACGATGTCGGTGTGATGCGCGGCCCACGCGACGAACGGCGCGCGCACGTCGGCCGTCGCCTTGCCGTCGCGCACCATCTCGAGCCCGAGCGCGAGATGCTTGAAGGCGACGTTTTCCTTCTTGTCGAACGTGTTGGTCATGTACACGTGTTCGACGAGCTCCGGATGCTCGACATAGCACGCGTTCGCGGCCAGCATCGGCACGATCGAACTCTTCACGACGTTCAGGTTCGGCTCGAAGAACGCGATGCGCTTGGCCGGACCGTGGTTGCGGTAGCCGAAGCGCGCCTTCAGCTCGGGGTCGGCGTCGAGGCTGCGTTCGATGAAGTACGGCGACCAGATGTGCGGCAGCTCGATCACCGGCGCGCGATATACGGCCTGGAAGTAGGCCGCGCACGTGTGCATGTGCTGCGGGTTGGTCCAGATCTCGTCGAACTGCACGCGGTTCGGGTTCGGCCGCCAGTTGTTCTTCTCGAAGTTGATCGTCTCGACCGCGATCACGTAGTCGTTGCCGAAACGGTACGACACGCACTTGCCGCCGCGCCGGCGCACCGCGTCCGTGTGCGACGGGTCGACGAACGCGTTCATCTCGATCAGCAGGTCGGTCTGGTGGACGATCGCCGACAACGGCCGCAGCGCGTCGCCGAACGCGTCCATCATCAGCGCCTGCGGGTAGTCGGTGATGCCGTCGTCGTGCGCGAGCCACACTTCGCCGATCAGCGGCGAGCGCTTCAGCAGCATGTACAGGTACACGCAATGCTGGTTCGCGCCGTTGTACCAGATCGACTGCGTCGCGTCGCGCTGCACGTTCATCGTAATCGCGACATTGATTTTCATCGGCGGCTCCGGGCGGACGGTGCGCGGTTCAAGGCGTGTAGTTCTGCGACTGGCGCGGCACGTAGCCGGTCAGGTGCCAGAGGCCGTCGTCGTCGAGGCGAAAGCTCAGCTTTTCGTATACGGTCGTCCCGGTCGTGAGCGTCGTCGCATAGTCGACATTCGCATAAAGGCCGTCGGGCATCGACGATGAATTCGTGTAGCGAATCCGCGTGATCTGCGCCCAGCCGCGATGGCTGACCATGCCGACCGACTGGCGCGCGCGCTGCATGTCCGCCGCGAACTGGTCCTGCTTGATGCGCGCCTTCACGAACCCGGCGGAGCCGGTCCACACCGCGCCGTACTGACCGGCGTCGAGCTGTTTGAAGACTGCATCTGCATCGCGCAGCAGCGCGTCCGCCGATTCGTCGCCGGATTGCGCGTGTGCGCCGATCGCGATCGAGGCGACGGCGCAGCCGATCAGCCATTTCGTGCGGGAGAGAGGCGGGTGTGCGTTCATGTCGGAGTCCGGAGAAGGTGGCGCGTCAAGCGTCGCGATAGAGCGACGCGATCGCGTCGGAATACGCGGCGACGTTGTCGGGGTTGTAGATGCTGACCGAGTCGAGCACGTGCTTCGATTGCTCGCGGTATGCATCGAGATTCGCGTCGTGTTCGGCAAATGCCCGCAGCAGCGCGCGGCCGCCGGCCTGGCAGTCGAAGTCCGGATAGAAATACCCGGCCTTGCCGAGGAACGGCGAGTTGTGGATCAGCGGATAGTCGCCGTACAGCAGTTCGTAGTACAGGTAGTTCTGCGCGTTTTCCCACGTGTGCGACACCACCGCGTCGCCGTAGGCGGCCATGAACTCGTACACCGCGTAGCGGCTTTCGAACGTCGTGATCCCGTGGTTCACGATGTCGAGACTCTTCGCGAAATGAACGAACGTCGTATGTTCCTTCAGGTGCAGCGTATTGCACACGCGCACGAATTCGACGAAATCGGGCTTCGCGCGATACGCTTCCTCGGTCACCAGCATCGGGATGATGCTCGTCTTCACCATGCAGATGTTCGGCTCGAACATCGTCACGCGCCAGCGCGGCTTGCCGGGCTGATAGCCGAACGACAAACCGGCGCCGAGCGTCGCGCGTGCCTTGTCGAACAGCATCGGATGCCAGATGTGCGGGACGATCGTCACCGGCGCACGCAGGCCCGTCTGGTAATAGTGCAGGCACGAGCGCTCGAATTCCGGAATCGTCCAGACCGCGTCGTACGGCGCGCCCGAGAACAGGAAGCCCGACGGCTTGTCGAACATCGCGCGTTCGATGTCGATCACGTAGTCGTTGCCGACCCGCATCGTGACGACCTTGCCGCCGCGGTCGCGGAACGCGCGCAGGTAGTCGGCGCCGAACTGCGCGCTCATTTCGATCAGCACGTCGCAGCGCTCGAGCGCTTCGTCCATCGACAGCAGCGGCACGTCCCATTCGCCGAGCATCATCTGCGGATCCGCGAGCTGTTCGCCGCCGTTCACCATCACGGCTTCAGCGACGAGCGGCGACTGGCGCAGCAACAGGATCAGCAGCAGGCAGTTCTGGAAGATGCCGTTTTCCCACAGCGACTGGCCGGCGCCGCGCACGAACAGCGACACGCCGACGACGAGACGCTTGCCCTCGCCGGGCGCTTGACGGGCATTGGAGTCCGACATGCGTATTCTCCGGTTCAGGCGACCAGACGCGAGACGAACGCGTCGAGGTTCGCGGGGTTGTCGATCGAGACCGACCGCAGCAGCCGGTCGGCTTTCGCGCGGTAGTCGTCGAGCTGCTCGTCGTGATGCAGCCAGGCATCGAGCAGCACGCGGCCGCCCGCGGCGGAATCGAAGTCCGGGTAGTAGTAGCCTGCGTCGCCGATCAGCGTCGAGTTGTGGATCAGCGGATAGCCGCCGTACAGCACGTCGTAGTACAGATAGTTCTGCGCGTTTTCCCAGTGGTGGGACACGACGGCGTCCGCATGGCGCGCCATGAAGCCCGGCAGGTCGATGCGCGGCTCGAACGTCGCCTTGTGCTGGCGTACGAGGTCGAGGCTGTTCGCGAAGTGCAAGAAGGTCGGATGGGCCTTCATGTGCATCGAGTTGACGACGAACAGATGCTGCACGGCGTCCGGATGCGCGCGGTAGAGTTCGTCGCACGCGAGCATCGGGTAGTGGCAGGACTTCACGACCGAGATGTTCGGCTCGAGCGTGGCGAGATTCCACGGGCGACGGCCGGGCCGATAGCCGAACGTCAGGCCTTCGCTCGCCAGCGCGGCGATGCGGCGATCGAGGAAGTACGGCGACCAGATATGCGGCATCAGGTGCACCGGCGCGCGCAACAGGGTTTGCAGCATCGGTGCGCCGGTCTTCTCGTACTGCGGCAGCAGCCATACTTCGTCGAACGGCGTGTCGTTGAAGATGTGTCCCGACGGCTTGCCGAAGATCGGTGTTTCACCCAGGCCGGCGTAGACGTGTCCGCAGAAGAAGGCGACGAGTTTCTTGCCGAGCGCCTTCATGTGCCTGCGCCATTCGAGCGGCAATTGCGCGCCCATCTCGATCACGACGTCGAGGTCGTGCGTGACGTCGGAAGGCTTCACGAGCGGCACGTCGAGGCCGTCGAGATCGAGCCCGGCCGGAAATGCGTTGGCGTCGCCGCCGTTCAGGAAATAGACGGGGCCGACGCGATCGGAGCGCTTGAGCATCATCGCGAGGAACGCGATGTTCTGGTGAATGCCGTTTTCCCAGATCGCCTGGCCGTCCCGCGCAAACAGCGAGATGCCGACGGCCGGCCGTTGCTTGCGGGTGCCGCCCGAGGCGGCTTGATTGATGTCCGTCACCGGTTGGTTTCCTCTGCGGCGTCGTGCGTTCGGCCGTGGCCGCGAAACGGCGCGCCGTGGATTGTCGTGGTTGTGTTCGCGCCGGCGCGCGCCGGAATATGAGTCGAGCGGCGCGAATCGCGGGGCGGCCGCCGGATTCCGGTGTGTCGTCGGGCGGGTCACGGCGCGCGACGCGGGCGGAACGCCTCGGCAGCTGTCTGCGGCGATTGTGGCACGGAAGGCGCCGTTTTGTGGAGGGGGCCTGACGAACTTTGACATAGCCGCCCGCGCGGGAGCCGGGGCCCCGGCGAAGCGGGGTCGGTGCGGTCGGGCGGGGTGGCCGGCGGGGCGGCTGCGCGTTGCCGGTCAAGGCCGTCGCGTGCGGGCGCGGGGTGCGCCGGGGCCGCGACGGCCGGCTGCTCAGCGCTGCAGCGAGATCTCGACGCGGCGGTTGCTCGCGCGGCCTTCGGCCGTCGCGTTGGACGCGACCGGATCGGCACTGCCGCGGCCCGTGACCGACACGGCCTGCGCTTTCAGTCCGTGTGCCTTCAGGTAGCTTGCGACGGTTTCCGCGCGGCGCTTCGACAGCGCGAGATTGGCGGCGTCGTTGCCGACCGAATCCGTATGGCCGGTGACCGTCACCTGCGTGTACGTGCGGTCTTCGCGTTCGTTCAGCAGCTTGTCGAGCGACGCGCGCGCGGCCGGCGTGAGCGTGGCCAGGCCCGTCGCGAACAGCGCGTCGCCCGCGAGGTTGACGTGTTCGACCGCGGCGGGCGCGGGGGCCGGCTCGGCCGCCGACGCAGCTTGGGCCGGCGCGGCGCCGCACTGGAACACCAGCGTCGCGGGATCGGATTTGTCGCGCAGCGCGCGGGCGGAATCGACGACGCGCACCGGCTGGTCGCCGCAGATCTTGCGGGCGGCCTTCATGCAGGTCTGCGGACCCGACAGCAGGCCGTGGCAGTCCACCTGGAAGGTGCGCACGCCGTCGCGCGGCTGCAGTTCGGAGGCGCTGAAGGTCGGGCCGGATGCGGTCGAGCACGCGGCGAGGGCCAGCGCGGAAAGCGCGAGCGCAAGAGCGAGTTTGTTCACGGTTACGTCCTCAATACTTGGGTTGACTGAAGCCCGCCGCGCGTTGCGCGGCGGGCTCGTCCTGCCGTCGGGGCCCCCTGGCGCCGCCGGCTCGCGAGCCGGCGGCGTGGCGGCGCGACGGGTTACTTCCACTGGTACAGCATGCCGGCGCCGATCACCTTCTGACCGCCGCTGAAGCCGCCGTTGATCGACGCCTTCAGGTTCTCCGTGATGCGCGCCTGCATGTTGACCGCCATCGCCTTCTGGCCGAGGAAGGTCGACGTGCCGATACCCATCCCGAAGTTGGCGTCGCGATCGAGCTGCGGGATCGACGCCATCGCGCCGACGGCCGCGATACCCTGCTTCGCCATCTGGTCGGTCTGCTGCAGTTGCGAACCCAGCGCGTTGATCTGCCCTTGCTGGCCGGACAGCGCGGTCGACAGCGTCGTCTGCACCTGCGTCAGCTGGTTCACGTTCACCGCGTCGGTGCCTTGCGTACCCGGCGCGACGTTCGTGATCTGGCGCTGTTGCGTGTCGCTGCCGACCGACACCACGTTCGAGCGACCGCCGTCGCTCGAATTCGCGCCGATCGCCACCGAGTTCGAGCCGGCGGTGACGGTCGGCCGGTCGGAGCCGGTGCCGTTCATGTCGGCCGCGATGGCGGTGTTGTTCGTCGCACGCGTCGTGTTGTTGTTGATCGTGGTCGACAACTGGTTCACCTGATCGCCGAGGTTCGTCACGCCGGTCGAAAGCGAAGCCACCGTGCTGTTCGTCGTGCTCAGGCCGGTCGACAGCGAGCCGATGCCGGTCGAGGTCGACGTCGACAACGACGTGAGGTTGCTGTTCGTCGAGCTGAGGCCCGTCGACAGCGAGTTGATCGCCGTCGAGGTCGACGTGGACAGCGACGTGAGATTGCTGTTCGTCGAGCTGAGGCCCGTCGACAGCGAACCGATGCCGGTCGACAGCGACGCGATGTTCGACGCGGTCGACGTGGACAGGCTGTTGACCGCCTGATTCGTCGCGTTGAGCTGGCTGCCGTTGATCGCGTCCGTGCTGGTGGCCGATACCTGGCCTGCCGCGACGTTCGTGATCTGGCGTTCCGCACCGGGTGCGCCGACGCTGAAGACGCCCACTGGCGAGGTGCCGTAGACCGGGTACGTGATGCCGCCGACCGTGACGCTCGACACGCCGACAGCGTTGCCCGTGGTCGAGTTCGCGCCCATCGCGATCGAGTTGGCGACATTGGCCTGCGCGTTCGTGCCGAAGGCGAGGGCGTCGGTTGCCGTGGCCTTCGCGTTCGAGCCGTAGGCCTGGGCGCCGATCGCGCTGGCCGTCGCCTGATTGCCGAGCGCGATCGTGTTGTCCGCGGTGGCCTGGTTTGCGCTGCCGAGGGCGAGCGCGCTGTTGCCGGTTGCCGTGTTCGCGTTGCCGAGTGCCACTGCGCCGGTGCCGGTCGCCGTGTCGTTCGCGCCCAGAGCGACTGCG
Source organism: Burkholderia sp. BCC1996 (assembly GCF_905339955.1). Classification (NCBI taxonomy): domain Bacteria; kingdom Pseudomonadati; phylum Pseudomonadota; class Betaproteobacteria; order Burkholderiales; family Burkholderiaceae; genus Burkholderia; species Burkholderia sp. BCC1996. Next base: position 1,089 of record NZ_CAJPHM010000028.1, on the reverse strand, counting down.
CCGGTGCCCGTCGCGATGCTCGGGTCGCCGATCGCGACCGCGCCGTCGCCGCTCGCCGTGTTGCCGGAGCCGATCGACACCGCCTTGCCGCCGGTGGCCGAAGCGTTCTGGCCGATGGCGACCGCGCCTGCCGTCTGCGCGTTCGAACCGTCGCCGACTGCCACGCTGCTGGCGCCTGCCGCGCTGGCGTTCACGCCGGCTGCCAGCGAGTTGACGCCCGTCGCGCCGTCGTTGGCGTAGTTGCCTTGCTGCGTGCCGTTGTCGTTGACGCTGTAGTAGTGCGTCTTCGCGGCTTCGATCGCGGTCGAGGTCGAGGTGGACAGCGACGTGATCGAGCTGGTTGCCGTCGAGAGACCCGTCGAGGTCGACGTGGACAGCGACAGGATCGTGCTGGTGGCCGTCGAGAGACCGGTCGAGGTCGACGTGGACAACGAGTTGATCGAGCTGGTTGCCGACGACAGGCCGGTCGAGGTCGAGGTCGACAGCGAGCTGATCGAGCTGGTCGCCGACGAGAGGCCGGTCGACGTCGAAGTCGACAGCGAGGCGACCGAGCTGTCGGTCGAGCTCAGGCCCGTCGACAGCGACGTGACGCTGCTTGCGGTCGACGTGGACAACGACGTCAGCGAGCTGTTGGTCGAGCTGAGGCTGGTGGACAGCGAGCCGATCGAGCTGGTCGCGGACGACAGGCCCGTCGAGGTCGAAGTCGACAGCGAGCTGATCGAGCTGGTTGCCGAGGAGAGGCCGGTCGATGTCGAAGTCGACAGCGATGCCACGGTGCTATCGGTCGAACTCAGGCCCGTGGACAACGAGTTGATGCCCGTCGAAGTCGAGGTCGAGAGCGAGCTGATCGAGCTGGTTGCCGACGAGAGGCCGGTCGACGTGGAGGTCGACAGCGAGGCGACCGAGCTATCGGTCGAGCTGAGGCCGGTCGACAGCGAGCTGATACCCGTCGAGGTCGACGTGGACAGCGAGCTGATCGAGCTGGTTGCCGACGAGAGGCCGGTCGACGTGGACGTCGACAGCGAGGCGACCGAGCTATCGGTCGAGCTGAGGCCGGTCGACAGCGAGCTGATACCCGTCGAGGTCGAC